>NZ_CABSQO010000032.1:0-43572 GCF_902479755.1 uncultured Tissierella sp.
GTATTTGTTTCTCTTGGTTGTATATCCTGTTGTATTCCTTCCTCACCTTTAGGTAACCTTTTAATCAGTTTTATAAGGATAATTAAAGAACATATAGCAAATATGCTAAGCACTGCTAATAGGATCAGCATTTGAGTCTGATAAGGTATTTCATATGCTGGCACATCTATAGCTTGACTTTGTGCCTTCATCCCAAAATATCCAATAGTCATAGCTAGCCCATTGTTTAATGTATGCCCAAGAATAGAGGAGTATATGGAATTAGTTTTATAGACAATTATACCAAAAATTAGTCCTAAAAATGTTGGTCCTGCAAAATTTTGAAGATTTAAATGAAAAAGGCCAAATAATATTGCAGAAAATAATATTGCCTTCTTTTTTCCTATATCTTCATAAGCATTCATTATTGTCCCCCTAAACATTATTTCTTCACATATACCAGGTGACAAAGCTATAATAAAAATACTTAAAAAATATAATCCTAAATTCTCAGGTATAGGAACTGAACTTGGTACCATTTCTCCGAAAAAACTTAAAATAGTTATTACTAGAGTATTTAAAAATATTGCTACCGGATATGAAAAAATTGTAATCCAAATAATATACCATGCTTGTTTTAGACTAATCTTATTAAGTCTCAAAGACTGTTTTAAAGGTATTCCTGTTAGTTTTAAATAGATTAGATTGGGCAAAAGTATTATTATATATTCTGTAATAAGTAATCCAGAATATATCTCTTTACTTTGAACTATAGATCCCAGAAAGAATAATAAAAGCCCAAGTGCTAAATATAATACATTAACTTGTAAAACACGCGATTTTTTGAAACGTTCCATATTTTTTCTCCTTTTACTTATATTTAATGACAATAAATTCACCTACAGAATAATTCCTGTAGGTGAATTTTTAATCAAATGTAAAAATGTAAGGTATATTTCTGTAGTGATCACCATAATTAAGCCCGTAGCCTACAATGAAAACATCTGGTATGCTAAACCCTACAAAATCTGGCTCCAAGTCTACTTTCCTTCTACTAGGCTTATCCAACATTACACATATCTTAACAGAATTTGGCTTTTTTAGACTTAAAATTTCCTTTACCTTCTTTAAAGTATATCCAGAATCAATAATATCATCTACTATTAAAACATCTTTTCCTTCTACATCTGCTCTAATATCATGTACAATTTCTACGTTTCCTGATGATACTTCATCATGTCCATAACTAGCAGTTGTCATAAAATCAATCTCAACTGGTATAGATAATTCCCTAACTAAATCTGAAGCAAAAATAAAACTCCCTCTTAACAATGATACAACCAACAGATTCTTGTCTTTATATTCCTCAGATATAATTTCTCCTAATTCTTTAACTCTAGTGCTTATACTCTCTCTACTATAAAGGGTTCTTTCTCTTTTGCTGCCTCCCAAGCTTATTCTCTCCTCTCTCTTAAGTTAAACATCATTTGGATTTTTAATTAGCATCTTTCTAATATCCCTAATCTCCCTTAATATAAGATTAAGCGTATATTGAATACTTATTAATATTATCAATATTATAGCACTAAATATCATTTTTGTATCCATAAATTATCTTATCCTTCCTGTTCATATACCACCAATCTATTATTATCATTTTCAACATATTCTAGTTTTGACACCGATACTTCAAATGCAATCTTTCTCTCAACTTCACCTGTAGAAAGTTTTTTCTGATATTCTCTGCTTTGAATCCTACCCCAAAGTCTAATATGGTCTCCTATTAACATCTTCTCACAAAATCTTGCATTTCTTCCCCAAGCAATACAAGGTATATAATCTGATTTATTATAGGACCTATTCACAGCTATTAAAATATCAGTTATCTCTCTGCCAAAAGGTGTAGTTCTATAGATTGGTTTTTTACATATATACCCATCTAAATAAATTTCATTAGGCTTTCTCAAAGTTTCTATTAATTCTTCTTCATCTGGTATATAAATATCCTTTGCAAATATGGTCAAAACTAATCTATTGCTATTGTCAATATATCTATTATAGGACCTAAGTTGTCCCTCTATTATAACATATTGACCAATAGATAAATCCATATCTACCATAAGCCTCTCTGAAATTGTAACAGGTAACAAGTCTATTGAATCACTTAATCTAGGTACTTCTAAATCAATACTATAAAACCCTTCTCCATACATCTCATGACTAAAGACCTTTTCGCTTGCCACTTTACCTACTAACCTTACACTATTTGTATCCATAATCTTATCAATCATTGCTATTGTCCCCCTCTATTCCTATGTTTTTTAATCTATATCTAATATATTCTACTAATGAAAATAATATGAACAAAAACAAAAAATAATAGATATAGCAAACTTATCTTTCGTATATATCTATTATTAGACAAATTTTTAAAAAATCCTTCTTTTTTTGCAAAATTTGTTAAAATTTTTTCAATTATTTTTTGCAGTTATTTTTTCTTAAACTATATGAGTATTAAAATTCATAAAAGTATTTATAGAAAATTTATCTACTCCAAGAAGTAATCCACAGGTAATAGTTGATATAACTGAGTAAATATCTAGTTTCTCTCTGGAATAAATTTTTATGGGTAATTCAAATGGCTCAATCATAGTGCTATCTATTCTTTTTATTTCTCTTTGAAAGCATATATTAGTTTCTATTAAGTCGTGAATATTATAACTAGAAGGATTAATAGTTGCTTTGTTATTAAATCCATAGGTTATTACTATTGGTTTAATATTATCATTCAAAAGATAAGTCCATCTTTCTTCATCGCAGTTTATGATTATATATTCCGATTCACTAAATAATTTCTTTAGTTTATGATTTTCATAATCCTTAGGACTTAAGAAAGTATGGATAAGTATATTAAAGTGAAATCCAATATTTTCTATAGAAGATATTAAATTAGATTTTATATCGATTATAATGATATTGGTATTTCCTTTATTTAATACTGCCATACTTTCGAGCTTATTTTCATAGTAGATTTTATAACCAGACATGGTGAAAATCTCTTTTAATAATTTAAAAGTTATTCTGTCCTTAGAGTTCTCTACTATTCCAATAATTATCATTTGTTGTTCCACCATATCCCCTCAAATCATTATCTATTTTACTTGAATCTGTCTTCCAGTATTATCCATCATAAAGTTTTCCTTATATATTAGTTCAGAAATTGGTACTATTTCATATCCGCTTTCTTGTAACCGCTCTATAACTAAAGGCAAATATTCTTTAATATATTTTGCATTATTATGAAACAGTACAATGGAACCATTTCTTACATTTCTTGTTACTCTATCAACTACTGGCTGCACACCTAGTTCCTTCCAATCTAGGGAATCAACGTCCCATTGAATTACATAATAACCATTTTCTCTGCAAGTACGGATAAGGTTATCATTATAATCACCAAATGGTGGTCTAAATAATGTTGGTTTCTTACCAATTAATTCTTCAATTTTCTGTCCTGTTGTATTTAATTCTTCTGCCATTTTCTCTGGACTTAATTGCGGCATATTTGGATGAGTAGTTGAATGGTTTCCTACATCATGACCTCTTTTGGCTATCTCTTTTACGTCTTCTGGATATTTATCTGCCCAAAATCCTACTAAGAAAAATGTACTTTTCACCTTATATTTATCTAGTGTATCCAATATATCATTGGTGTATTCATTTCCCCAAGCAGCATCAAAGCTTATAGCTATTTTCTTTTCTGGTGTTTCTACACTATATATAGGTAATTCCTTAGTTGGTGAAAATACAGCTGCAATATTTCCTGTAGTCTTAACAGAAACATAGACTAAAAATACTAATGCTATACATAGGACGATTAATAATCTAACTGTAATATTAATATCATTCCTATAATAAGTTTTTCTCATTATAACATCACCTCCAAGTGCTTATATAATATAATTTATTCTAAAATAAAATTTATATTACAATAGAAAATAATTGTTAATTATAAATAGAAAATAATTGTTAATTATAAATAGAAAAAATCCCTCGTAAAACGAAGGATCTTTATCTCTATTTTCCATAAATATATAATTCTTTACCATCTAAACCTTCCAAATTTATTGTTTCCTCTAAAACTTTAGGCACAGTAATTACTTCCTTGATTCCGTCTGAAATATATCTTTTTTCTGGATTCTTATCAAAGTAATCTAACCAATTATATATTCCAACATTATCTACCTTTATTTCGGAGGCTCTGATTCTAGGTAATGATAAAGAGTTAAATTTACTAGATATTGGTGACTGTGCTGGATTCCAACCTACATTTAAGATGGCAATGTTTTCGTAGCTTGTACCATCAAAACTTCCTTTTTCTAGGTATCTCTCTAGTTCCTTATCTGTTGGTCTTTCCCCGTAACAAAGTGCATAAGTGTTCACTTTGTATCCTGATAATATCTTATTTATGTTGCTTACTTGTTTGGCTATAACTTCCTGTATCACATCTTTATCATCTATTTTTTTCATTCCTCTATGGTCAATAGTATGATTTCCAATATCATATCCATTTTCTATTAAATAATTTAGTTTATACTCTAAAAATTCTGGCTGTCGAAAAACATTGGTTCCAAATACAAAAAAAGTTGCAGTTGATTTAAAATCTGGATATTCCTCTTTAAAATCCTCCAATATTCCAATAGCTGAATTAGAATCTATAATATCTTCACCTTTGTCATTCTTTATCATCCTAAAATTATTTTCATTTCCATCATCGAAAGTAATTACTACTGGTGTCATGCCTGCTTCTACATCCATATCATTATTTACAAAATCTTTTAAACTTACAGGCCTATATCCTTTCTCATAAAGTATCAATAAATCTTTTCTAAGGTTATCAGGTGTTCTTGTCCACTCAGCCTCCTCTTCACCAATATTATGGTACATAAGAATCATCACTTCTCCAGCTTCATTAGGCTTTAAAGATAAATCTATTAATTCTTTTTGATCTTTTATTTCTTCCTCTTCTGTTTCTTCTACATCATCCCCAACTATAGAGTCTATAGGGGTATCCACTACCATATTATCCTTATTCCTATTTTTTTCACATGCGGTAAAAGTTAATAGCAAAAAACAAGATAAAACAAATATAATCTTTTTCTTTAGTTTCATATTTTCGCCCTCTGTCTATTTTATTATTTATGATAATTATACAACAGAATAAGCATAAAACAAAATCAAATTATGATTATTGACTAAACTGGCTATATTTATACAATTTAAAATTAATTTCCAGAATAAATATTGGTTGAAAGGTTATATTAATATTACAACAACAAATTAAGTTGTTGAAAAAGGAGGTTTGTCAAATGGCTAATAACAATAATAACAGAATAGTTGTTCCAGAAGCTAGAGCAGCCTTAAACCAAATGAAATTAGAAATAGCAAACGAACTAGGTATGTCAAATTATGACAGCATGGATAAAGGTAATTTGACTTCAAGACAAAATGGATACGTAGGCGGATACATGGTAAAAAAATTAGTTGAGTCTGCTCAAAACCAACTTGCAGGAAAATAACTTTGGAATAGCATAATAAATAGAGAAGTGGAATTCCACTTCTTTATTTATTATGAGTCATAAGATTAAAATTTAAAAATATTTTTATTTACCACTTAAATACAATAAAATTAACTTAAATTATGTAGATAAAAAGAAGGGCAAAAGAAAAGCCCTTCTCTATATTTTTATATTATTTTTTTAGGCTTGTGCAGATAAATATTCAGCCACTGGAACTTGATAAATTTTTGGAAGGTTTTCTATTTCTCTTTTCCCAGTTTTGACTAAGAGCCCATAAACAGGAATCATATACTCTTTTACTATCATTATTTTGCACCACCTTCTAAAATTTGTATTTTTACTCTTAATTCTTCTACCTCTTCATATAAATGAGCTACTACTTCAAATATATCTGCTTGAAATTCATTTTTCTGCATTTCTTTTTCCTCTTTAATTTCACTAAGAGGTTTTTTATTAATTATTTCAATCATTATTCAAAAGCACCTCCAAATCCATGGATAATACATTCTTCTATCGCAGTTCCTTTTTCTATAGTAAATCTTATGTCTATGCCCCATTTATCAGCTGTTTTGATATCGTTAGTAATCATATAGTGTTTACCAGTACTGACTTGAGAAGTTATGTCCTCCCATGTTGGTACTTCATCATATCCATTGTTGCAAACTTCTACCTTTGCATTAGCACCTATAGGTATAACCCAAGTCGGAGTAACTAATATCTTCGTAGCTGCAATATCTGTTTCAATAGGATTTTTTAATGTGAATTTGATTTTATCATTATACCTACTAAAAGTATAATTTTTTACAGCTGTAGCTCCATGTTCATCTATAGCCTCTATCCTGATGTTATGCTGATTTATTCCTAGCTTGTACCAGTCTTCATTTGAAATAGTAAATGTATTTGTAGCACTATCCTCTGCCTGATATTCCTCTTTTAATACATTATTGAGGTATGTTTTTACTGTAATTGAATTACCTTCATTATCAGAGACAGAAAAATCTACACTAAACGGCTCTGTTTTTTGCCCTAAGTCTTCGTCTTGACCATCTATGATAGGAGCTGTATTTGTTCTTCTGAATGTGTATCTTCGGTAGGCTATGCCGCCTTTTTGGTCATCTATTTTTATTTCTATAGTGTTTTCACTATTTAACTCTAAAGAGAATAAAGTTTCGTTTGTAATTTCTATTTCTAAATCTTGTTTTCTTGGTGCTCCGTTTATAGTCTTAATTGTAGAGCCATTTAGTTTTTCTGTTACTACTAAACTATCTCCTGCATCCGTATCATCTACTTGATATGAAATAACAAAACCTAAGTTTTTATCTCCTAAATTGCTATCTTGACCATTTATTGTAGGTGGAGTATTATTCGTCACTGTTCTTATGGGTGATGTAGTATAGCCACTAAATCCATCACTATTATGTGACCTAACTCTATAAGCTACTGTGTTCCAACCTTTAGTTATTGTATCTGTATAACTTCTACTACTTCCACTGTAGATTGAAGTATATGTTCCACCATTTACACTTCTTTCTAAATAGTAGGCAGTTGCACCCGAACTTGTACCCCACGATACTGTAAAACTTTTCCCACCTTCTATTATTGAAGGTACTGTTATCGAGGAAGGAGTGTCTGGTGGTTCTGAAACATATTCCTCTAAATATAATGTACCCGAAACAGGACTGGCTTCATTTAATTTCAATCTATAACTAGTATTAGAATCAACTTTTCCTGATGGGGTGGTGATGTTAACGGATCTACTACCAAATGTTCCTTGGAACCTTGCTCTTAATATTTTATCTCTCATATTTTCAATATAATCAGTTGTAATAGAGTTATCGAACATTGATAAACGGGCTCTTGCAGGATAACTGCCATACCACCCCTCAACTATTAATTCATCTGGACGATAATACATAGTTCCGTCAGATGAAGCACTAGCGATTATTTTCCAACCCATGCTATATCACCAACCTTTTCCCAACTTCATCATAGACCCCATGAGCCAGCTCAACACTATCCAAAGTGGCGAAATTAACTATAAACATATTATGACCTATACCATTTAATGCATTACCTTTAAGAATTGCCACCTCTATTTTAAGACTAGTTATATCATCTTTGTTTATATTAGCTTGTCGACTAACATTATAGATACCATTTTCTATATGATTCATCCTGTTGGCACTAAATGGACTACCTTCTTCTAGTATATTTCCTTCGTCTGGAATATGGGTAATAGATCCATCAGTATTTTGTATCTCTCTAAAGGTACCTGGTCTTTCTGTTATATGGTCAATCCATACCTGCTTTTCATATATATTTATCATTCTGCCACCTCCATAACTTTAATAGAAAATACTACTAGAAGTCCCTTAGTTTCATTCTTAATTATTTCTTGAGGGTTCTCTAGTAGTACCTTTCCACTTTTACCTATTAACTTTATATTTTGTATATCTCCAACTACAGTATCATCTAGCATTATAAATACTTTAAGTGTATCTACATCTATGGATGTCCTATATAGCTGTAGCTCTTTGGTTCCTGTTTTCATCTGTACTTCTACATAATCAACTAAATCCAAAATTGATTGTGCTATTTCTTGTATTCCCTCTGAAGTAATCACAGTTTCGCCCCCCACTTTTAAATGTATCATTATAATACGCTTTGTCTATATTAGCATTAACCTCTAATCTTAAATTCTTAGATATAAGTCTTAGTTTCGCAAAGGAAGGTTATATATTAAATATAAATAGGAAAAGGCATAATAGAATTTTTCCTTTTTCAACCAAAACCCCTTATATAGAAACCATGTATTATTTTACTATCATTATTTATTATCACTCTATCATCTTTACTTTAGTTCTTAAATCTACAACCTCAGATTTAAGTTTCTCTACTTCTTCATATAAACAAGCTACTACTTCAAATATATCTGCTTGTATTTCATTTTTCTGAATTTCTTTTTCTTCTTTTATTCTGCTAAGAGGTTTTTTATTAATTATTTCAATCATTATTCAAAAGCACCTCCAAATCCATGGATAATACATTCTTCTATCGCAGTTCCTTTTTCTATAGTAAATCTTATGTCTATGCCCCATTTATCAGCTGTTTTGATATCGTTAGTAATCATATAGTGTTTACCAGTACTGACTTGAGAAGTTATGTCCTCCCATGTTGGTACTTCATCATATCCATTGTTGCAAACTTCTACCTTTGCATTAGCACCTATAGGTATAACCCAAGTTGGGGTTATAAGTATCTTTGTAGCTGCAATATCTGTTTCAATAGGATTTTTTAATGTGAATTTGATTTTATCGTCATATCTAGTAAAGGTGTAGTTTCTTATTGCTATTGCTCCATGCTCGTCTATAGCTTCAATCGTAATTGAATGATTACCTATTCCTAACCTGTACCAATCCTCACTAGAGATAGTAAATGTATTTGTAGCTCCATCTTCAACCTGATATTCTTCTTTCTTGATTCCATCTAGGTATGTTTTTACTGTAATTGAATTATCTTCATTATCAGATGCAGAAAAATCTATTGAGAATGGTTCTATTTTTTGTCCTAATTTTTCATCTTGACCATCTATAATAGGAGCTGTATTTGTTCTTCTAAAGGTGTATCGTCTATAGGCTATACCGCCTTTTTGGTCGTCTACTTTTATTTCTATAGTATTTTCACTATTGAGAGGTAGAGAGTACAAAGTTTCGTTTGTGATTTCTATTTCTAAATTTTGCTTTCTAGGTGCTCCATTTATAGTTTTAATTGTAGAGCCATTTAGTTTTTCTGTTACGATAAGAGTATCAGAAGTATCTGCATCATCAACTTGATATGAGATTACAAATCCTAGATTTTTGTCTCCTAGATTTCTATCTGAATCATTTATTGTAGGTAAAGTATTGTTTATCACTGTTCGTGTAGGTGATGTAGCATATCCACTATATCCATCACTATTATAACTTCTAACTCGATATGCAATAGAATTCCAACCTTTAGCTATTGTATCTGTATAACTTCTACTACTTCCACCATATATTTGAGTCCAACTACCACCATTTACGCTTCTTTCTAAATAATAATAAGTTGCTCCTGAACCTATACCCCAGGATATAGATAAACTTTCTCCACCCTTAACTGTAGTTGGTACTGTAACTGATGATGGTGCAGAAGGTGGATATTTGGGTGGTGTATAATCTTCTTGTAAATACAGTGTTCCTCGAACATTTTGAAGAGAATCTGATGTATTTTCTCCAAAGTAAGTAGTCCCATAATCCCCTTGTGCTATTGTGGATAAAACCTCTTTACTATATCCAGAAACACTTGGCCCAGCTGTCCCAACGAAATAAGCCCTGTATTTTGCCCCTTCCTTCGGTATTAATTCGTCAGAATAGAAGAACCTATACTGCTGAGCATACCAACATCCTAACATCGCCGCCACCTTCGCCCCCATTACATGAACACATATACGTATATCTCCACCTTTTGATAACCATGCATATTCACCATTTACCTCTTTAGTTGCTACTGTTACCCAAGCCATCTATATCACCAACCTTTTTCCAACTTCATCATAAACTCCATGAGCTAACTCAACACTATCTAAATTAACAAAATTAACTATAAACATATTATGGCCTATGCCATTTAATGCATTACCTTTAAGAATTGCAACTTCTATCATAAGACTAGTTATATCATCTTTGTTTATATTAGCTTGTCGACTGACGTTATAGATACCATCTTCTATATGATTCATTCTATTGGCACTAAATGGACTACCTTCTTCTAGTATATTTCCTTCCTCTGAAATATGAGTTATAGAACCGTCTGCATTTTGAGTTTCTCTAAAAGTACCTGGTCTTTCAACTATATGATCAATCCATTCCTGCTTTTCATATATATTTGTCATTCTGCCACCTCCACAACTTTAATAGAAAATACTACTAGAAGTCCCTTAGTTTCATTCTTAACTATTTCTTGAGGGTTCTCTAGTAGTACCTTTCCACTTCTACCTATTAACTTTATATTTTGTATATCTCCCACTACAGTATCATCTAGCATTATAAATACTTTAAGTGTATCTACATCTATTGATGTTCTGTATAGTTGTAGCTCTTTGGTTCCTGTTTTCATCTGTACTTCTACATAATCAACTAAATCCAAAATTGATTGTGCTATTTCTTGTATTCCTTCTGGAGTAATCATAGTTTCGCCTCCCCACTTTTAAATGTTCCTGTCATAAGGTATCTTTGAGAAGTATTTGTCTTATTCGTATTTACAATTAATTTAGTATTAAAGCTAACTCCTTCATTTTGAACATAAGGTTTAGTTCCACATAAAAAAGTCCCACACATTAGATATGGAACTCGATATTCTTTATACTTAGCTTGAAGTTTTAGTTCTTTTGAATATTTACTTGTGAAATCATAATCCAAATGTGCTGGCTTTACCTCATCTATTGCATTAAACATATCACTTATATTTAACTGTATTACTTTTTCATTGTTAAATATAATATTGATTCTACCATCAAAGGTAACCTCTACACTACTTTTAGTAAATGCTTCAACTATAGCCTTTATCATTTCAGCATCTACCTTACCCATGCCCCTCATCTTAGCTTTTATAATACTTCTACGTTCTTCTAATGATTTATTTGGTCTAATTGGTAGCTTTAACTCTTTTTCATATATAGCTAATCCCCAAGTTGCAGTGTCGATAAAAAATTGTCTTTCTAAATCTTTTATCTCAGTATGAATCTTCTCAAGTTCAATCTCCTCAGCTTTCATAATCTCCTGAAATACTTTGGATTCTCTCTCATATGGCGGTAAATACTTTAGCATTTTACTCACTTATTACCACCTCACCTAATATCGCCACTTCTTCATTTTCTACTAATATATTTTCAATGCCTTCATTTACTCTTAAATCCGTATAATCCAATACTCCTTCTACATCCAATATTAAAGACCCTATTTGTGCATAGCTAACTAAATTCTTTTTAAATGCTATTTCTTTCAGATAGTTAACTATGCTTTCACTTATATTAGATTTGATTTCTTCTAGAGAATTGCTCATATCTTTAGTAATTGTAACTAATATATTAATATCTTTTCTCTTTGCAGATGCTACAGTGCAGAAAGCACCTATAGGTGCCTGTCCTTCCCCAAGACCTGTTATCTCTGGGTCAATATGCTTCTGTACTTCTTGAATTAAATCCATGCTAGCTGGTTGCTTATTTGAGTCTATTACTACTATTTTTACAGTATTATCGCCTTGCCATAGAGGAAAGACCCTAGCCTCTCCAACACCAACGACCTCTTTTGCCCAGTTAAGATAATGATATTTGTTTCCTGGTGTTGAAGGAGTACGAATCTTTTCATAATACCTTTGCCTTAGATCATAATCACTTTCATCATCATATCCATTCATAACCGCTTCAGTATTAGTTACAGAGGTTAATCCTGAAATAGTTATTGGAAAATGCTTTATAGCTCCTGCTGGTACATTTCCTATAGTTCCAGCTACCTCACATTCAGCCAATGCACTTGTTACTCCATTTTCTCCAATGACCTTGTTTTCAAGCAACACAAAATTTACTGTATCACTACCAATTAGATCACCCTTTTTAATACTAGATCCTTGAGAACCACTTATAACTACAGTTATAGTTCCTTTTGTTGCTGGTTTTCTTTCTATACCAGTCCTTTGATTAATAAACCTTTCTAAGTCTTCTCCTGATAGGTTCTCTATATCTAGTTTGTTTTCAACTTCTTTTATTTCTTTATCTTTCCTTTGAAACTCTATAGCGGCAGGCTTTGTAGCATCATAAAAAAAAGAGCCTTCGCTCCTATCGTATTCTTTGTTTATATTTTCAAGCATCCTATTGTGTATTTCTTTTACACTTTTCATGTTAAAAGCTCACCTCCTGCTTTATAAAATCACCATCATATAGATTTACAGTAAATATAACTCTTAGTTTATCATTTACTCTTATAAAATCCCAATTCGTAAGACTTTCTATTCTAGGATGTTTTAATACTTCTTGTGTTATTTCTCTTTTTAGTTCACTCTCAAGAAAACTTTTAGGATAGCTGTGTCCCACAATTAAATCTTCTATAGTAGTTCCATAATCTACTTCGTCATAAATCTTCCACCTGTTCTTCTGAGTTCTAAGGACTTTTTCAATCCATATTTCAATGCCTTTTTTTCCTACTACTTCTATAGGCTTACCATCCTTTAGTATAAATTCTCTTTTTTGGAAATCATATAAGAAAGTTTTACCCAAATCCTTTATTACATTAGAATCTTGTTTTGGTAATTCTAATTCAGTTATTTTAGGAAATATCATAATCTCACCGCCCAGTCAATAAGAAAATATATTTGTTCATCTTGTGAAGGAATTAATATTACTTTATCCCCTTCCTTTATAGTATCTGTTGTTTCAATATATGAAGATTCTTTGGTGGCTTCAATTCTTACAGGAGTATTTATATTTATATCTACTATCTTATGAGTATGACTTGAAGCACCCATCCCTCCATCATTGATACTATCTGTAGTTCCAATATATGTTGGAGGATTGCTTTGATTAAATTTAATCTTCTCACCTTCTATAATTATCTTTCTCTTATATTCTTTTAGAATACTAGCCCCTATAACAAGATTGCCTTTATCCAGTATTATATTCTTATCTATCTGGATTTTTATTTCAGGAGGCGGAGATAATACAGTCCCAACTATAGGTCCCATATATTTTATTGATTCTCTTTCTTTAAACATTTTAGCTAACTCACTTATTCCTTCCACTATATCACCCCTAGATTGACACTACATAAATGTATTCCATTAGTTACAGTATGATTGGCATTTTCTATCAAATACTTACCTTTCATACCAGTTAAAGGTTCTTCTATTTCAATTAGTCTTCCTGCTCTTATATCATCATGTCCTGGTATAGTTATGCTATTTTCTTCAAATACCTTTCCTAAATCCTTTAACATATTCTGCGCAACAACCTTTGCTTCACTAATGTTTTCCTTATCGATTTGCACTAATTTTTGCAGTAATCCATATTGGTTTATTAATTCACTATTTTGAACAGTATCGATTAATCTAATTTTATCTTCATTATTTATAATTACTTTAATGGAGTTTTTCATTTCTTCTATAGTTCTTTTTCTAGAAGGATTACTTATTGCATTAGTAGCCGACTCATAAGGTAAATTAGTCGCTAGTTTAAAAATAGGATTAATTATTTTATCATTTTGCTTAAAAATAAATAATCTTCCTTCCTTCATCTCCATTCTGCACTTTACGCCAGTTTCTTTTTCTACTAAATCAAGAATGTCTTTTATAACCTCACTGTGAACTTTATCAGCATATATCTTAGTTAATAATATACTGGGTATGTCTACTCCACCAACAGGTACTCCTGCTCTTGCTAAAACCTCATTTATTGCTGCATTAGAATTCATTTTATTGAACTGATAGGTCTCTTCAGATTTATTCAAGTAAAAAGCATAATCAAAGCAATTGTAGGGAATTGAACCTCTACCAGTTTTATTTTCAGTAACAACTATAGTTCTATTTACTTCCTTTTCTCCATTTTTTAATATGATTAGTGAACCTAAATCTACCGGACTTTTTGGAAAATACCTATCATCATTAAGAGCAATATCAAAATCAAGCTGTTCTCCTAACTCATTTATATTACTTCTCCATGTTATAGAACCTACAAGAGGAGTTATATTTGTCATACTGCTACCATTAACACACCAAAGTTCATGGCCCATATTATACACTCCTCTTCTCCAGCTTAATAAACTTAAATTCACTTAAAGACAATGTATAATAAACATCGCCAGAACCATCTTGCTCTCCATATTCAAAACTTTCAATAGTGCAAGCCATATTAATTGGAGTATCAGTAATAATCAGCCTTATAGGTATCCTTCTTTCTTTCCAATCTTCAATCATTTCTACATAATCCCAAGATTTATAGGTCTTATCTCTAATAAAGGAATATTCTTGGTTTGGGAAAAAAGAGCTTAGAGAAATAGACTTTAAGGAAGACAATCCTATAAGTTTTATTTCTCCTATTGAAATAGTATCATAGCTTTGATTATTCATATTAGATTGTATTTTAAATTCTTTAGGCAGAACAGGTAATTTGATTACTTGTTCTCTATTATTTACACTAATAAATATATCCATCAAATCACCCTCCTACATATTCGATAGTGCTAATTTTAATTGTGGCACCAATTCATTTACTATCTCGTTTGTTGACTTATTTACTCCATTTATATTTATGTTTATTGGATTGTTAACCTTTCCATTTCCTATATATGGATTATTGCGAGCTGGAATAACTGCTTCGTCTTTATGCAAAATTGCATTATAGTTATTATATGGGACTCTTTCAATGCCATTAAAATGTCTACTTCTTACTCCCTCCCTAAATCTCCTATCTCTATCCAATCTTTCTTGTGATTTTGGCTCTCTCTCACCGCCTATCCAGTCAGCTAGCTTTCCAATCCCATCTCCTACCCATCCAATTATAGCTCCTAATCCCTCTAGTATAGGTTTTACAATGCTCCATACAGTTTCTATTGTAGCTTGTATCGCAGGGAAAGCCCATTCAAAAGCTTCCCAAAGAAATCTAACACCTTCTGAGATTAAGGATAATATAGGTTCTATAAATTCCCAGGCAGTACCCATTACACTCTTGATACCTTCCCATGCACCAACCCAATCAATGTTAAGATTAAATATTTTTTCACCTAACCAACCAAATTTATCAGTTATCCATCCTACTACACTACCTACAACTTCTCCTGCCATAGGTAAATATTCCAGTACTTTTCCAAGAAACAAACCAGCTTTATCTATTACCCACCCTATACCAGTTGAGATATGCCCTACCCATGTATCAATTGTAGGACCAGATGCATTCATCCATTCTATCAGTTTTTCAAGATGTGGAAGAAGACTTTCTATTACCTTAAGACCTAAATCTTGTAATGTAGAATCAACAAAACCAGTCATAGTAGACCACATACCACTAGCAGATTTTGATAACGTAGCAGTTCCGCCTTCAAATTGAGATTTGAGTTTCTTATCTACGACTCCCATAAGTCCCAGCTCTTGAAGTTCCTCATCAGATACTTTTGCATTAAATTCCTTTAATTTTGATACATCTCCATTCTTGGCATCTGCCAGTGCTTCAATAGCCATATTAATGTCCTTCCCAGGATTAAGAGAAGCCATATCCTCTGCTATCTTTACAAGCGACATAGCTTCTGATGTATTTCCCCCAGTAAGTTCTAAAGCTTTACTCCCTGCTTCGACTACTTCTGTAGATGAAAATGGAGTAATCTTAGCATTATCTCTCAATTGTTTCATAAAATCATCAGTTACTTTTTGAACTCCACTTTCATCTAGATCTTGATTGTTAATTCCGATTAAATGTTTCATTGATATTTGCTGTTTTTCAAGTTCAGCACCTGAACTAAGGATTTCACTAACACCATATTTATTATCTAAATCTTTTAATTTTGAGAAGCCCTTTTTCACACTAGAGAAAGTTCCAACAGTTTTATCTTTGATTTTTACAACAGGTGAAAATACCTGCTTACTAAAAGATCTTAATTTTTCATTAACACTTTTTATTCTTGATGTAACCATATCTTTATATGCCATAGCTATAACAAGCTTCCTTCTAAAAGGTGCTAGTGATCTCTTTAAATTATTGAGATTCCTTGTAGCAGCTGTATTATTTAGTCTAATCTGATACTTTCTATTATAGATTCTTTCAAGAGCTATTCTAGTCCTATCAACACTTTTTCTGAAATCTTCTTGCTCTTTTTTAATTATTTTTAATGTAGCACTTACATTATCTTTAATAGTTAATGTTGCCCCTAGTTTTGCCATCTTATCACCTACCTTTTCGATAATAAATTAGAGACCCTGATTGGTCTCTAATTTGTCATCATGAAATAATACTATTTCTTTCTTCAATATCTAAATTCATACTAGCAATAAAAAACATTTTTTCAACATTGCTTAATTCTAATAAATCATTAATTTTGTGCCCCCTCTGAATGTAATGATGTATCATATACAATTCAGAGGAAGCATTTATTAGTTTTTTATGTTTTTCACCACTTCAACACTATCAATATATCCTGCCATTCTTACTATTTCTTTAGAAATATTAGCAACTTCACCGGGATCAAATACTTCATCTACTATATCCATAGGAGACACTACTTTATACGCCTTATGCAACTCTGGATCTTTTAGAGATGGTTCTACTACACAATTATAAATTAAATGTCTATCTCCATCAGATTCGTCTTCCATATTCATAGAATCTAAAACCAATGATCTATCAGGCTTCATAATAGTAATAGTAGCATCTAAGGATTTTATATATAATTGTCTTAATTCCTTCTTATCTAGTTTTCTTTGTTCCGCTCTAGCTATTAAATCTTGTAATGTCACTTTCTTAGCTTTATTCTTATTCATATTATTTCACCTCTATTCTATCAGGAAAATCCACATCTGAAGGAGTGAATCCAAAAGGAAATTCCCTTTCTAATTTTTGTTTCATTTCAAATTGCATTAGAGTTAATTCATTAAACCATACATTGTTAATTACACATCTTTCAGAACCGTAAGCATCAGGATCTCCTAACTTTCCTATCAACTGACTCCTTACATCTCGTCCTTCCTTCCAAGCCTTTAGCAATTTAAGAACTCCTCTAGAGAATACATGCTTTACCTTAAAAGAGCCTTCTCCTTTTAGTCCAGTCATTTTAGAATCTGTATCTAAACTACCAGCTTGATATACATCTTCTCTTTCAGCAGTAATTTTGGCCTCAAATGATTCCACTTCAAACACTAATTCTCCATCCCACCAAATTTGTCCCCAACTTCCTGCTATTTGTCTATATCCAGGTACTTTATTAGCCATCTAAATCTCTCCTTTACATATAAATATAAAATTCTAAATCTTCCATAGTATCTACAAATTTAATACTAGCTTTTGCAAATACTTTACTTCCAGTATTAGCTTCTTTAATCTCCTGCTCAGTCATATCTTCAGCACTTCTGCCATCTACTGTTGTATATCCCTTACCTAGCAAGTAATTTCTTTGAGCGTCTATATTAATTTCTGCAATATTTCCATAGGTCGGGTCTAATATATTATCCCTTTCTAATTCCTTGAAATAAGCATTAACAGCAGCCAAAAATAATATTTTATTGTCGTAAATGTTATTAACCTTACCTACATAATGTTTTTCAAATGTATCTCTAATGTCATCTCTCATTAAATCTATTGCATCAACTATTTTTATTTTCTTAAACTCTTCACCCTTAGTTGCAGTAGTTGTAGTTAATGAGTTTACTCCTCTTCCTATCTTAATTTTTTCACCATCATTAATTAAAATTAGCTGTCCTGCATCAATATCGGCATCAGGATCTTCATGTTCTTTAATACTAGTCACTTCATTTAGAGCATAATAAGTTGAACTCCTATCCAATGACATACCTGCAAATATCCCTGCTAATCTTGCTGAATATTGGGAAGTTGTATAATTAGTTCCACTTACTACAATATCATTTGTTGTAAAGTTGATAATTCCTTCGTCATCAGCCACATTATTAGCTAATACAGCTTTAAATGTCTTTTTATTTACATTTCTTTGGGTTTTAATCCAAGTTGAAATATTTTGTACATCTGCATTGTCTAGCTCTGGAATGGTTAAATAATTCCATTTTTTATTCTTTAGCCTTGCTAATGCTGAATTATAATCAGTAGACTCCAGTCCAACTCTCTCTATAATAATTTTTGTTGGAGTACCCATAAATACCTTATCTATATAGTCTTTATTTTTAGAAGTCCAATCAGCAGACTCTACTTCTTCTATCGACTTATATATTTTAGTATCAAAATTTCCTGTAGCGTCTTTTAAAATCATTGCTACAACACCCTTAGAACTTCTTTGTATAGCGCTTGTGCCTCTCGTTCTAAATTCAATAATTACCTCTGGTAAACCCATAAATCATTCCTCCTCTAATATAAGATTTTGCATTAATTCTGCATCTTCATATCCATAAATTTTATCCACATCTAAGCTATCAATATAACTTATATCAAATTTAAACTGTAAAGTACCGTCAACTATTTGTCCTTCTACACTATCTAAGGTAATCACCCTATCTTTTATCCTTAGAGCTTGTCCAAATAATTCTTCCAATTGCTCTTGGATTTCTAGGTTCTCTAATTCTTCTTCATTATTTGGAAAATATCGAATTAGCACTGTTACTTTTCTATGATAGTGGGCTCTGTTAAGTCTCTCTCTAATAATAGGTGAAATTTCAACAAAAAAATAAGGTCTATCAAGACCTTCTTTAGTGTTAGTAGAATATATTTCAATTGTTGAAAAATTATCCTTTAGAATAGAGTCAATAGCTCTTTTTATATCTGTTAATTTCATAAACTCAACTCCTCAAGTGTCGAACCTAAGCTCTATCATTATAAAGATATTCTTTATATTCTAGAAAAACTATTTTTTAAATATAAATTAATCACCTCTCATTCTCATTTGGCGGATCTCTAGAAAACAGTCCAAATAAAATTATTCTATGACTATCTAATTTATCATTCATCTTTTCACCTCCTTTTTATGATGATATCTATTTAAATGTAATAAAATAAGTCAACGGGACATTCCATTGACTTAAATTTATCTGGGCTAGATATAAATCTATTCTATATTTAGTTGTATTGCATTTTTTAAACTTGATACATAATTTCATGATATTATAGTATCATCTATTTTCACTCAAAAGGTATCATATTTGTATCATTCTCCCAGTGAATTCCTAATATTAATTTAATTGTAATAGATTCTTGAATTTAAAACATATTATCACAATATCATAATATCACCTATTTTAAATCAAAAGGTATCACATTTGTATCATATTCGTATCATATCCCTAATTAACATAGTATTCATCTAATCAAATTCACTTTAGATTTTTATTCAATATTTATTTAAAAAGAATAAAAATATTATTTAATCATAATATTTCTCTTTACAATATCATAAAAGAAAATCTTATGAATAAAATAAAATTATTACAAAATAAAGCTAGAGATGAATTTAGAAGATTAAATCAATTATAAATCTTATTTCCAAACAATATTTTTACTGATTTTAATTAACTACTGAAAACACTAAGTTTATGTGAATATTTACCATACTTATTTATTATGATATAATATTAAGGATGTAATACATGAAAAGAGGTGTTAAATAATGTTTATTGAAAACACTGAAGAATTAGCACAAAATAAATTACTTTTACTATATTTAATAAAATCAGCTGCTACTGTCTTCACTAATACTGAAATAACTGAATTTGTCTTAGAAAAAAATTATATGAATTTTTTCCTAGTTCAACAATACTTAAGTGAATTAATCGAGTCTAATTTTATAGAAATAATAAATAAAAATTCCAAGGAGGTATATTCTATCTTAGAAAAAGGTGAAATAGCTTTATCATATTTTGAAGATAGAATTCCAAATAAAATAAAAGAAGAATTGAACAAAGAATTCAATAGAATTGAAAAGAAAAATAAAATTGAAACTCAAGTGGTTGCCGATTACTTTGAAAAAGAAAATAATCAATACGTAGTAAACTTAAAATTAATGGAAAATGAAGATACCCTATTCAGTTTATACTTAGATGTGGCAACAAAAAAACAGGTTGATTTAATTTGCAATAGATGGAAAGAAAATCCAGAGTTTATATATCAAAATATAATTAACATACTTACAAATGAAAAAACAACTCCATTAGAGTAGGAGAATCCCATTAGGTTCTTTTCCTACTCTAATATTCTCTATTATTTGATTGTTTGACTCATCTATTATAGTTAAATCATCATTTAATATATTTGATATATAAAGCTTTGTTTTTCCGTCCCATTTAATATTGTTTGGCATCCCACCTAAGTAAATTTTAGAAATGTTTACTTCATCATTGATAAATACTCTATAAATATATCCATCTTCTACATTAGAGAGGTAAAACACTTCCTTTCCTTTTATTTTAACGAAATTAGCAAAAATTCCTTTTAGATCTATACTCATCATGGTCTTATAGTCTTCTATTTCTAGTTCTGATAAATTGCTGTAGTTAGTAACTCCATTATTAATATAAGATAAAACAAATAATCTTTTATCTTCTATGGCCATTTTTACTGGCTGTTTACTTAATGTTATTGATGAAATCTTTTCATTATTTAAGTCTAAAACATTTATTGTATAGCAGTTTCCATTTGCAATAAAGACTTTTAGACTATCTTCATCTATTTGAATATCTGTAGGTCTCTCTCCTACAGATATATCTTCTATTAAGGAAAATGTATTTTCATCAATAATCGATATGGAATTAGAATCGCTATTGGCAACATAAATTTTACCTTTAAATCTCTTTATACAGGTAGGATTTCTTCCTACTTTAATAAATTCTAATAATTTTATGTTTTCTATATCTAATTTCATAATAGAGTTATCGTAAGAGTTTGCGATATATATATATCCTTCTTCTCCTATATCTATGTCATATGGTCCCAGCTGATTATTTTCTTGAGTTGAATTATCTTCTTTTTCCTCTATAAGTTTAGATAGAAAAATAGTTTTGAGATTATAGCCGTCTTTCAATGTTAAGCTGTCTTCACCAGTATTAGCTACTAATATTTTATGGAAAGTCAACACATCACCCCCTGTATATAAGTAATTTATGCAGTAGGTGAGATATTGGTGAAATCTAAAAAACTACTGAGCCTAAGCTACAGTAGTTTTATTAATGTTCTTACTTCTCCAATTAAATATAAAGAACCGCCAAATACTATCATATCATCTTTTTCTGATAACTCTAAAGTTTTTTCTATAGCCTTTTTTATATCTTTTTCTACAAAAACATTTTCATTATATTTGGCTATCTCTTCTGCTAAATCCTCTGCATCTAGTTTCCTAGGCATATTAACTTCTGTAACTACAATTTTATCTGCAATAGGAGCTAGTAATTCAACCATATGAGAAGAATCTTTATCCTTTAATATTCCTACACCTAGAATCAGCTTATTATACTTAAATAAACTAATAGCTTTCTTTAATTGAGCAATACCTTGTACATTATGAGCTCCATCAATTAAAAATATAGGATCTTTCTTCATAACTTCAAGTCTACCAGGCCATTTGGTCTTTATTAAACCTTCCCTTATCTGTTCTTCAGAAATATCTACGAATCCTTTCTCCTTTAAAATCAATAAAGTTGTCAAGGCTAAAGTAGCATTGTATATCTGATATTCACCTAACATGGAGATACTAATATCTTTCATACTTATCTCTCCATAATGAAAATCAAAACAAGCTCCAGCATCAGAAATCTCTTTTACTTTAATATTCTCCATTGGACATAGATGAAACTCTGCTTTCATTTCATCTGATACTTCTTTTATAATTTTCAAAGCCTCTTCTTCCTGTGGATAGGAAACTACTATACTATTTTTCTTTATTATACCAGCTTTCTGATAAGCAATCTTATCTAAAGTATCACCTAAAACATCTATGTGATCATAATCTATAGTTGTGATAACTGATGCTAATGGTGAAGAAATGATATTAGTAGAATCATATCTACCACCTAATCCTACTTCTAACACTATATAGTCTGCATTTTCTTCTTTAAAGTAAATAAAGCCTATGGCAGTAACTATTTCAAAAGTAGTAGGGTGCTCAAAGCCTTCTTCTACCATGATATCAGCCTTTTCTTTAATAAGGCCAGTTATCCTTCCAAGGGTCTCATCTGGTATGTCTTGTCCATTTATTTGAATCCGTTCATTAAATCGTTCTATATAAGGTGAAGTAAATAAGCCTACCTTATATCCTCCAGATTCTAGTGCATGAGCTAGATAGGAGGAGGTGGAACCTTTTCCATTTGTTCCACCTACATGAATATATTTTAATCCTTCTTGAGGATTTCCTAAGAGACTCAAAAGCTTACCAATTGAATCTAGCCCAAGTCTTGATCCATATTTATTCTTGTCATTAATATATTCTAAAGCCTCTTGATACTTCATTTTAACCCCCACTTTATCTATTAGTTTTTATACTTTCAAGTCGCTCCATTACCTTTTCAAGCATTTCTTCGTATTTCTTTTGTTTTTCTTTTTCTTCAGCTACTACTTTTTCAGGAGCCTTCTTTACAAAGCCCTCATTAGATAATTTCCCTACTACTCTCTTTATTTCACCTCCAAGTTTTTCTTTTTCCTTCTCTAATCTTTCTATTTCCTTCTCAAAATCAATTAAATCTTTTAAAGGTAAAAACACCTCACATCTATCCAATACTATTGAAATATTATCTTCACCTATGCCATCTTTCGTATCTCTTATTTCTATTTCTTCAGCGGATGCAAGATTTAAGAAATATCTTTGACCATAATTAATGATATTCTTTATCTTTTCATTTTTTGTTACAAATATTTGTGTAGATTTTTTAGAAGGTACTATATTCATTTCAGCTCTAGCATTTCTTATACCCTTTATTCCTGATTTAATAAACTCAATAGCTTCTTCTGATTCAGGGAAATTTAGTTCATCCTTATATACTGGCCAAGAGCTTAAAATCAATGGTTTATCATTATCTGGTAAGTGCTGCCAAATTTCTTCAGTAATAAATGGCATAAATGGATGAAGTAGCTTTAATATATCTTTTAAAACAAATAATAGAACTTTCTCAGCTGTTTGTTTACTAGATTCATTTTCTCCATATAATCTTGATTTAACCATTTCAATATACCAATCACAATATTCATCCCAAATAAAATCATATATTTTCTGTGCAGCCATACCTATTTCATATTTATCTAGATTTTCTGTGGCTTCTTTAACTACAGAATTTAATCTAGATAATATCCATTTATCTTCTTCCTCTAAACTATCTAAATTTAATTCTTCCTTAGCTACATCTTCTTCAAGATTCATAAGGACAAATCTAGTAGCATTCCACAGCTTATTAGCAAAATTTCTATTAGCTTCTACTCTCTCGGTGTAGAATCTCATATCGTTTCCTGGAGAATTTCCTGTAACTAAGGTAAATCTTAAAGCATCTGCACCATATTCATCGATTATCTCCAATGGGTCTATACCATTACCTAGAGATTTACTCATCTTCCTTCCTTGAGAGTCACGAACTAGTCCTGTCAAGAATACATCTTTAAATGGAACTTCTCCCATCTGCTCAATACTTGAGAATACCATTCTAACTACCCAGAAGAATATAATATCATATCCTGTAATTAGTACATCTGTAGGGAAGAAATATTCTAAGTCCTCTGTCTTCTCAGGCCATCCGAGGGTTGAGAAAGGCCACAAAGCTGATGAAAACCAAGTATCTAAAGTATCTGTATCTTGATGCAAGTGAGTACTGTTACATTTAGTACATTTCTCTGGTTTAGCTCTAGATACTATAATTTCTCCGCACTCATCACAATAGTATACTGGTAGTCTATGTCCCCACCATAACTGTCTGGAAATACACCAATCCCTAATACCCTCTAGCCAGTTAGTATAAATCTTTCCAAATCTTTCAGGTATAAAGTTTACTTCTCCATTCTTATATGCTTCTAAAGCCGGCTTAGCCAATGGCTCCATCTTTACAAACCATTGTTTAGAAATAAGAGGCTCTACTATTGTAGTACATCTTTCACAATGTCCTACTGCATTTTGATGTTCCTTAGTCTCTACTAAATATCCTTGTGATTCTAAATCAGCAACTATTTTCTTTCTAGCATCATATCTTTCTAATCCTTCATATATTCCACCATTGCTACTAATAGTTCCATCTTCATTCATTATTATATACTGACCAAGTCCATGTCTCTCTCCTACTTCAAAATCATTAGGGTCATGAGATGGAGTAATTTTTACTGCTCCTGTACCAAATTCCATTTCTACATAATCATCAGCAATTATTGGTATCTCTCTATTCATTAGAGGTAGAATAGCAGTCTTTCCTATTACATCCTTATACCTTTCATCCTCTGGATTAACAGCAATAGCTAAGTCTCCTAACATAGTCTCTGGTCTAGTAGTTGCTATAACTATATATTCATTACTGTCCTTAATAGGATATCTAATATGCCATATATGTCCCTGTGAATCTTCATGCTCCACCTCTGCATCTGATATTGCTGTCTTACAGTTAGGACACCAGTTGATTATTCTATCTCCTCTATATATTAAGCCTTTATCGTATAATCTAATAAATACTTCTTCTACTGCTTTGCTAAGACCTTCATCTAAAGTAAATCTATCTCTAGTCCAATCACAGGAAACTCCTAACTTCTTTAGCTGATTTTTGATTGTACTTCCATATTTATGGGTCCAATCCCAAGCCTCTTCTAAGAATCCTTCACGTCCTAATTCTTCCTTGGATTTTCCTTCCTTCTTAATTTTTTCTACTACCTTCGCTTCAGTTGATATACTAGCATGGTCTGTACCAGGCAGCCAAAGTGCAGAATACCCTTCCATTCTCTTCCATCTAGTTAAAACATCTTGAATAGTATTATTTAGTGCATGGCCCATATGAAGACTACCCGTTACATTTGGCGGC
Organism: uncultured Tissierella sp.; assembly: GCF_902479755.1. Lineage (NCBI taxonomy): Bacteria > Bacillati > Bacillota > Tissierellia > Tissierellales > Tissierellaceae > Tissierella > uncultured Tissierella sp. The sequence continues at coordinate 25,263 of NZ_CABSQO010000032.1, forward strand.
GGCATCATTATGGTATATGGCTTCTTAGTTTTATCAACATGAGCTACAAAATGATTATTATCATTCCAATACTTATAAAGTCTATCTTCAAAGTCTTTAGGATTATACGTCTTTGGTAAATTTTCTAACATTTTTATCTCCTCCTTCATTCAATTCACAATTTACAATGCACAATTCACAATTAAAACTCTTAAAACATAGGGTTCTACCACTAAAATGCTTCCTAAAAAACAATTTGAAGTATTTCAGAATGACAATAAATAAACCCTTCATCTTTACAATTGTAAGGACGAAGGGTAATTCGCGGTACCACCTTAATTCCATGGAAATATCCATGACTCTTAAATAAATATAAGGGTTTAACCCTTCAAGCTTACTTAGTTTCAGCTTGAACGCTCAAAAGCTACCTTCAGTAAATACTTAACTTAGGATCTCTCAGCCTAGAATCCTCTCTCTGTATAGGGTACTTACCTACTCTTCTTTATCAAAGCAAATCTAAAATTATTGATTTAATTATATATACATATTTTTTATTTGTCAACTATATCATTAACTGTATTGTGCTCCACTTTCATAAAAATAATCAAATAATTGATAAAAGCAATAATATTTAAAGCTACAGTTAAAGAAAATAAAACTGTAGAAATTAATTCAGGAAATTTAAACACTATAGATAATGTGGCTGCATAAAAAGACAAGGTTGCAATTTTACCATATTTATTGGAAGGCATCACCTGTTTTCCTTTAAATAAATATAATATAGCTCCACCTAAAATCATCATTATTTCCTTAACTCCTAATGCAATCAATATCCAACTTGGAATTATACCCTTTGTCGTAAAACTAATTAGAATGGTAAATGTCATCAATTTATCTGCAATAGGATCTAACACTATGCCGAGTTTAGTACTCATATCATACTTTCTTGCAATATATCCATCTAATACATCAGAAATTCCAGCTAAAATAAATATCAGTCCTGCAAATAAAATATTTTTTTGAAAACTAGAATAAAAGAAGTATAAATAAACTGGAATAAGTAATATTCTTAAAATCGTTAACATATTTGGTATATTCATACGACTCCCCCTTTAACAACTAATTTGTAACCTTTACTATATTTTAGAATATTATAACATTAAATCATAGTTTCGTATACCCATATTATGTAAGGAGGGATAGGATGGCAGGGCTTTTTAAAAGGATTTCCTTTATTTTAATCCTAGTACTAATACTCTCATTAGGATTAACTGGATGTAAAAAAGAAGCTGAATTAAAAAATATTAGGTTAGTTGAGGTAACTCACTCTCTATTCTATACACCACAATATGTAGCTATAACTCAAGGCTTCTTTGAAGAAGAAGGGCTAAAGATCGAATTAATAAACGGAAAAGGTGCAGATAAAGTTATGGCTGCATTATTAAGTAATGAGGCAGAAATAGGATTTATGGGGCCTGAAGCATCTGTATATGTGTACAATCAAGGAAGAGATAATTATGTAATTAACTTTGCACAATTGACACAAAGAGATGGTTCTTTTTTAGTAGGAAGAGAAAAAGATGATAATTTTACATTTGATAAATTAAAAGGTAAAACTGTAATCGGCGGCAGAAAAGGTGGCATGCCTGAAATGACTTTGGAATATGTGATAAAAAGTCATGGTCTAGAACTAGATAAAGATGTTGAAGTTAGAACAGACATACAATTTGATGTAATGGCGGGAGCTTTTGTTGGTGGAGAAGGTGACTATGTAACATTGTTTGAACCTGTAGCAGCTACATTAGAAAAAGAAGGCAGAGGATATGTAGTAGCTTCTATAGGTAAAGAAGGAGGATATATTCCATACACCTGCTACTCAGCGACCAAAGAATACATCGAAAAGAATCCAGAAATAATTCAAAAATTTACAAATGCTCTATATAAAGGCATGGTTTGGGTTCAAGAACATAGTAGTGAAGAAATTGCAAATGCTGTAATGCCACAATTCCCAGATACTGATAAAGAAATTCTAAAAACTTTAATAGAAAGGTATAGAGATCAAGATTCTTGGAAACCAGATTTAATCATTACAGAAGATGGATTAAATCATATGATGGACATAATGGAATTAGCAGGAGAACTAGATGAAAGAGCTGATTATAACAAAATAGTGACTACTGAATTTGCTAAAAAAGCTATGAAGTAGAAAAGGTCCCTAATGGAGCCTTTCTATTACATTTAGAAATCTCAGCTACTTCAATATATTTTGATAGTATTGTAGATGCCTTTGTAGTATCAATAGAGGATGTAATATTTATTTATTAAATATACCTTGCTATTAGTTAACAGTTATGCTATGCTTAATAAGAACTTAAATTAAATGTAAAAAGTAACATAATATATATTTCCATAGGTACTCGCAGTTTGCATACATGTGTAGAAATTTTATTATTAATTTATTACAGTAGTTTAAGAAATAAAATTTGGAGGTACACATTATGAAGGGTACAGTAAAATGGTTTAATGCAGAAAAAGGATTTGGATTTATTACAGGAGAAGACGGAAATGATGTTTTCGCTCACTTCTCACAAATCCAAAAAGAAGGTTTCAAAGCTTTAGAAGAAGGCCAAGAAGTAGAATTTGACGTAGCTCAAGGACAAAAAGGTCTTCAAGCTGAAAATATCGTTATAAAATAGTAAATATTTTACCCCTAGAATAGTTAATATTCTAGGGGTTTTTAATTAAGTACCTTTAACCAACTATCATTTCTATAAATTAAGAAGATTTTTTAATTCCACAACATCGATATTAATCGACATCTTTAATTCATATGTTTATAAATATAATCATAACTTATTCCGCCTATAGAGAAATTTCATATATGAAATTTCTCTATAATACCAACTCTATTCCCTTCCCCTATATTTCCTCATATCTTCTGCATCCTTTATTTCCAATCCCTTTTCTCCTGCTAAGGATTCCAGATGATGAGTGAATTCATGTAATAGAGTATCCTGTAACTTATCATACAATTCTTCTCTAGAGAGTCCATAACAGACCTTTTCAAAAGAGCCATAGTATATCGCAATTCTTCTACCTGTTATACTTTTGATATATTCTCCCATAATATATAATTTATCTCTATCTCTACTCTCAGGATGAAGTTTATATTCTGGTAAAAGGATTATACCCTCATTAAGTTTATCGAAGAACTCCTTTGGTAATTCTTCTGCTATATCGTCAAGGATCTGATGAACCTCATCTATTGTCGGAAAACTATTCATATATAACGATTCCTTTCTTATATAAAATTTAAATAATATTATAACATATAAAATCTATTAATAACTATTTAATTAAATTAGTTATCTAATATGCCTATTCTTTGTTCTATTATTTCTATCTAAATATCGGCTTTTATCATATCTTCACAAAGATTAATATCTTTATATATTATCTCATCCATCACTAGTTACGACAATTTCCAAAACTATCTTCTTCATAACCATTCCTCCCATAATTGCAAAGGAGACAGTTAACCTGTCCCCTTAGTCATATTAAAGTATTAATGCTGCTATAGTTCCAAATATCAATAATGGAATATTATAATGAATAAACGTAGGAACACAGGTATCCCAAATATGGTCATGCTGTCCATCTACATTTAATCCAGCCGTAGGTCCTAATGTACTATCAGAAGCCGGAGATCCAGCATCTCCCAATGCGCCAGCTGTACCTACTAAGCAAATAGTTGCGGCAGGACTAAATCCTAAAGTCATACATAGTGGAACAAATATTGCAGCTATTATTGGAACTGTTCCAAAAGAAGTTCCAATACCCATGGTAATTATTAGACCAATGAATAACATTATAAACGCTGCTATGGCTTTGCTTCCCCCCATCATACCTGCCGCAGCTTCTACTAAAGATTCTACTCCTCCAGTGGCTCTAATAACTGCACCATACCCAGAAGCAACTAACATTACAAAGGCAATAAATCCCATTAGTGAAATGCCACCATTTAGCATTTCATCAAGTTCTTTCCATTTAAACGCACCAAATCCCATCATTATTGCTAGACCTGCTATAGCTCCAAGTGGAAGTGACTTTGTTATAATTTGTATAGCAAAGGCTGCAATCGCCCCAATTAAAGCCCCTATATGTTCCTTAGACATCCCCTCGTTCTTAATATCTGGTTTAGCTAATTTAATATCTTTATATTCTCTCGGCTTTCTGTAGGCTATTAATACTGCAATAAATAATCCTATTATCATACCTATACCAGGAAGTAACATTGACTTCCAAACCATATTTGTTTCCACATTCATACCATTATCTATTAAAGCGTCTCTTATTATATTATGAAATATAAGTCCAAAGCCTACTGGAAGCATTACATAAGGAGCCTTGAGGCCAAATGTCAATGCTGATGCTACAGCCCTTCTGTCAATTTTCAACTTATTCATAACAGAAATTAATGGTGGTATTAGTATTGGAATAAAAGCTATATGGACTGGAATTAGATTTTGTGAGAAACAAGCTACACCAGCTATTAACAATACAAATATTGCTCTTCTCCCTTCAACCATTTTTCCTATTTTTCTAGCTAATATATCTGCAACTCCTGTCTTACCAATGGCTACTGCTAAGGCTCCAAGTAATATATAAGATAACGCAGTTTCCGCATTACCACCCATACCACCAATTAGAGTAGCTATAGTATCTCCTAATGACATACCTGATAATACACCGCCTGTTAAAGCAGCTAGAATAAGTGCGATTAATACATTTAGTTTTAATAAACATAAGATAGTCATAACTAATACTGATAATACTACTGGATTGGTTAACATATTATCCCCCCTTGATTTTATTAAAATGATTAAGAAAAAATTATTGTGATATATGTTATTCATATTTCACAAATCATAGAACCGAAAAAAAGGATAAAAGGTCTAACCCAGTCACAAATTATCAATTGAATAAATTAAAAAGGATATATTGATCTAGAAATTTCTTAGTCAATATATCCTCTAATATAAATATATTCTTGTTATAAATGTTCATTTCTCCATAATTCTTCGTATCTAACTGCATTATATTTTACTGTCTCTATTTCTTCTTTACTTACTTCCCTTCTAACCTTTCCTGGTGAACCCATTACTAAAGAATTAGATGGTATAACTGCTCCCTCTGTAATCAATGCTCCGGCTGCTATTATACAATTATCGCCAATAACAGCCCCATTAAGAATTATTGATCCCATTCCAATTAAACAATTATTGCCTATTTTACAACCATGAACTACTGCATTATGTCCTATAGTAGTATAATCTCCGATTTCACAAGGAGTATTGGTATCTACATGTACTGTAGCATTATCTTGTATATTGGTGAATTTCCCAATAGTTATATAGCTCATATCCCCACGTGCCACTGCTCCATACCACATACTGCTTCCTTCGCCTATGGTTACATCTCCTAAAACATCTGCTGTCTCAGCAATAAATGCTTCTGGATGTATATTAGTTTTCTTATCCTTTAAATCTCTTATCATATACTGTCTCCTTATTATATATTTCTTTATACTATTTGTTACCCTAATTATAGCATAATAAAACCCAGTAAATACTGGGTTTTTAAATTTATAGTTCTCCTTTTAAGCCTATTTCCTCCGCCACTTTTCTCATAGCGAGGATAGTTTCTCTAATTACATCATCTCTTTCCATCCCTAACATCTCTATACCTTTTTCAATAACAGATCTGTCTACTCCTGCCGCAAAAGCTTTATCTTTCCATTTTTTCTTTACAGACTTTGGCTCTAAATCTAATACAGATCTGCTAGGACGGAGAAGTGCTACTGCTGTAATAAGTCCAGTAAGTTCATCAATAGCATATAACACCTTTTCCATTTTTTCAACAGGTTCTATATCACAGCATATTCCAAATCCATGACTTGCTACTGCTCTTATATAATCCTCTGGATATCCTTCTTCTCTGAGAATTTCTTGCACCTTTATACAATGTTCCTCTGGATACATTTCATAGTCTAAGTCATGAATAAGGCCTACTATGGTCCATTTCTCTACATCTGGTTCATTGAAAATTTCAGCAAAATGCTTCATTGTTCCTTCAACTGCTAAAGCATGGCGAAGCAGACTATCCGATTTATTATATTTTTTAAATAATTCTAAAGCTTCCTCTCTAGTAGGTATTTTATTTGTCATTTGTTCCCCTTCTTTCTTTCTTTATCACTTTATTATATATAATAGGCTAGTGAACTTATGGTGTCAAGTATTATTGATTATAAGATTTAAATCTGTTAAAATTTATCACAACTTTATTTAAATGATGTTTTACCTAAGTAATTAGGTAAAATTTAATTATTGACGTAAATTAAGATTAATATTACAATATTCCTTATATCAAATGTACTATTGGCAAAACTCATATAGGAGGAACTAAAGATGAAAAAACCAAATAACGAATCAGTCTCCACAAATAAAAAACGAGAAACATTTTCATCCGGATTAGCAGTATTTTTTGCAACACTTGGCTCAGCAGTAGGATTAGGTAATATTTGGAAATTTCCTTACCTTGTAGGCGAAAACGGTGGCGGAGCCTTTGTATTAATTTACTTTTTATCCATATTATTAGTTGGTATGCCAGTAATGGTATCTGAATTTTATATAGGACGAAAATCTAGAAGTAATGCAGTCTCTGCCTTCACTAAGCTTAAAGCAAACCCAAAATGGAAGATTATTGGCTATTTTGGAGTAGCTGCTGCATTTTTGATTATGTTCTATTATAGTGCTGTTGCTGGATGGGTATATTCATATGTATTTAAAGCTATAAATGGTGCTTTTTCAAATCTTTCTAATTTTTCTTTTGAGCAAGCAACAAATATAGTAGAGAATCAATTCTTAACTACTACTGAAAGTCTATATTCTCCTATTATATGGCAAGGAATTTCCATTTTGGTTGTTGCACTAATATTAATTGGTGGAGTCAAAAATGGAATTGAAAGAATAACAAAGACTCTTATGCCTGTGTTATTTGTTCTCCTAGTAATCTCTTGTATAAGAGCCCTAACATTACCAGGAGCTAAAGCAGGTTTTAACTTTCTATTTAAAATAGACTTTTCAAAAATAAATCCATCTGTTATTCTTTCTGCACTAGGTTTGGCATTTTTTAAGCTCTCTCTTGGGATGGGAACCATGATCACTTATGGAAGTTATTTTACAGAAGATAATAATTTAATTCATACATCTGCTAAAGTTGCATTATCAGATACATTTGTTTCTCTATTAGCTGGAATTGCAATATTTCCGGTAGTATTCACCTTTGGAATGAGACCAAATTCAGGACCTAGTCTATTATTTAATACTATACCTTTAGTGTTTTCACATATCCCATTTGGTAATCTACTAATTATTGCTTTTTTTATTCTAGCATCCATTGCGGCTACTACTGCTTCCTTATCAATGGCAGAGGTTCCTATTGCCTTTATCACGGAGAAATGGAATATTAAAAGGAAATATTCAGTTATTATTGTATCATTATCTACGTTTATAGTAGGTGCCTTAACTGTACATTCTAGTAGTATTTTTGGACATGTAACGATCTTGGGAAAAAACTTTTTTGATTTATTTGACTATATATCATCTAATATTATTCTACCAGTTGGAGGACTCTTAATAGCAATTTTTGTTGGTTATTTTGTTAGCAAAGATAGCGTATTAGATGAGTTATCAAATAATAATAAGTTAAGCAACTCAAAAACTATTACTATCTATTACTTTGTTTTAAAATATATTTCACCACTACTTCTATTAATTGTATTTTTAAACTCATTAGGAATTATTTAAAATTTGGAGATAGGAATTATTTGCAGACTTCTTATCTCCATTTATTTCTATCTTTGTTCTATTGCAATTACCGAATATAGGTGTGAAAGTGGATTATTGTTTATATCGTCTCCAAAGGCATAGAGTATTTTATTGGCAATCTTTTTATATTTTTCTTCTTTAGTTAAATTGTATAGTTTAAATAAACTCATTATAGCCATGGAATTACCAGATGGTATAGCACCATCATAAACATCCTTTGGTCGCATTATTAACTGTTCTGATATATTGCTATAGAAAAATAATCCTCCATCTTTCGTATCTCCGAAGAGTTTTATCATATCTTCAGTTAATCTTACCCCTAGGTCTAAATATTTATTATCATTTGTTGCTTCAAATAGCTCAAGTAATCCATATATAAAGAATGAATAGTCTTCTAAAAAACCAACATTATAGCCTTCTCCATTTATATAAGTCGATAATAAATGGTCTTCCTTATCCATGGAGTTTTCTATTATAAAATCTGCTGATTTTGTAGCTATTTTACTGTAGTCTTCATTATTAAATATTTGAGCTGCATGTGCTAAACTAGCTATCATTAAACCATTCCATGAAGTTAATATTTTTTCATCTCTATGGGGTTTAATTCTTTTATTTCTGTATTCAAAGAGTATCTTATTAGCTTTATCAAGATTTGATCTATCCAACTCTGATATCTCATTCAAATCATGTAAAATTAGATTAGGGTTATTGGAGCCTTCAAAATTTCCTTCTTCTGTAATATTATAGTACTTAGAATATAATTCTCCTATCTCCTTTCCCAAGACATTTAGTATTTCATCATAGTCAAATATATAAAACTTTCCCTCTTCTCCTTCTGATTCTGCATCTAATGCTGAATAAAATCCTCCTTCTATAGATGACATATCTCTTATTACAAAGGCATATATCTTTTCTGCCACTTCTTTATATAATGATTTTCCGGTTATCTCATATGCTCTTGTATAGACAATTCCTAATAGTGCATTGTCATAGAGCATTTTTTCAAAATGAGGTATTAACCACTTTTCATCTACGGAATATCTATAGAAGCCGTATCCTATATGGTCAAAAATGCCTCCTTTATACATTTTTTCTAGAGTAACCTCTGTTATTTTCAAAGCTTCTTTATAGTTATTTTTTCTACTATGTTCTAAGAGAAACCATAGATATTGTGGCATAGGGAATTTGGGATAAGACCCAAATCCACCATTTTTTTCATCAAATATTCTCATTAATCCTTCTTTTGCATCATTATTCACTGTCTCTTTTATATTTCCTGTTTCATTTACTAGATATCTTTTCTTTACTTCTTCTAAGATATATTCTGATTCTTCCAATACCTTATCTTTATCATTTTTCCATAGTCTATTGATTTTATTAATTAAATCAATTATCCCTGTCATCCTGCTTCTAGTTCTCTTAGGAAAATATGTCCCCACAAAAAAAGGTTTTCCTTCTGGTGTTGCTAATATATTAAGCGGCCATCCGCCAGATCCAGTCATGGCTTCAGAAAATGTCATATATACCTTATCAATATCTGGTCTTTCTTCTCTGTCTACTTTTATTGAAATAAAGTATTTATTTAGTACTTCTGCAACTTCTTCGTCTTGGAATGATTCACGATTCATTACATGACACCAATGGCATGTGCTATATCCTATGGATAAAAATATTGGTTTATCCTCCTCCTTAGCCTTTTCAAAAGCTTCTTTTCCCCAAGGATGCCAATCTACTGGATTGTCTTTATGTTGAAGTAAATATGGTGATTTTTCATTTCCTAATCTATTCATAATATCACTATCCTTTATGTTTATTGATATTGGATATTATGCCCAATGGAGACGGTGGATATTAAGATAAAATAAAAAGACCATAAACTTAATTGTTAAGCTTATGATCTTTCACTTTAATATAATTGCTACATAACAGAGTCGTTAGCCTACATCAAAAAAGCTTATTTGATCACTTTCAGGAAGTTCTTTTAAACAATCAAACTTTTTTAATGAGTCTATCGCAGCATTTCCAATCTTAGCACGTTTCCTTAAATCTTCTATGGAGCTGAAAGGTTCTTCCTGGGCTGCATTATATATACCTTCAGCAGCGACAGTTCCCATTCCAGGGATACTGTTTATAGGCGGTCTTAAATACTCTCCCTCAACCAGAAATTTTGTTGCATGAGATTTATATAAATCAATAGGCAGGAATTTAATTCCCCTTTCGTACATCTCCAAAACCAATTCCAAGTCATCGTACATGTCCTTATCCTTAGGAGCAGCATCATTACCCAACAATTCAATTTCCTTCATCTTTTCCTTAACCTTTTCTTTACCAAATATCATAAATTCTGCATCAAAGGCTTTTGCTCTAATCGAAAAGTATGCTGCATAATACGCCTTAGGGATATAAACCTTAAACCATGCTATTCTGAAGGCCATCATTACATAGGCTGCAGCATGGGCCTTGGGGAACATATACTTTATCTTTTTACATGAATTAATATACCATTCTGGTACATCAAACTCCCTCATCAAATTCTCATACTCTGGCCATTTTGGATCTTTTAAAGCCTTCCCCTTACGAACTGTTTCCATTATCTTAAAGGCAGTATTTGGTGGTAAGCCTTTTTTAATAAGATAAACCATAATATCATCTCTAGTACATACAGCTTCACTTATGCTGACAATTATTTCTGAATCAATTAAATCTTTAGCATTTCCCAGCCATACGTCAGTACCATGGGAAAGTCCAGATATACATATTAAATCCATAAAAGTTTTTGGCATTGTATCTAATAGCATTCCCCTTACAAATCTAGTACCAAATTCAGGAATACCAAATGTTCCTACCTTGGAATTTATCTGTTCTGGCGTTACTCCCAAAGCCTCAGTAGATGAAAATATGGACATGGTCTTTTTATCATCCATAGGTATCTTTTGCGGATCTACTCCAGTAATATCTTGGAGCATTCTTATAACTGTGGGGTCATCGTGCCCTAATATATCCAGTTTTAGTAAATTCTCGTCAATAGAGTGATAATCAAAGTGAGTTGTTATAATATCTGAATTTGGATCATCAGCAGGATGCTGAACTGGACAGAATTCAAAGATTTCTCGCCCCTTTGGCACAACTATTATTCCCCCAGGATGCTGACCTGTAGTCCTTTTAATACCTGTACAACCTTTTGAGATTCGAAGAATTTCTGCTTTATTTGCTGTTATGTTTTTCTCCTCAAAATATTTCTTCACATAGCCGAAGGCTGTTTTTTCTGCAATGGTACCTATAGTACCCGCCTTAAAAGTTGTACCCTTTCCAAAGATAACTTCCGTATACCTATGAGCCTTTGCCTGATATTCTCCCGAAAAGTTTAAATCTATATCTGGCTCTTTATCCCCATTAAAGCCTAAGAAGGTTTCAAAAGGTATATCTATTCCATCTTTAGTTAAATTTTCTCCGCAAACTGGACACATCTTATCAGGTAAATCAAAGCCTAATTTATAGCCATAATCTGTAAAATCCGAATGTTTGCATTTTGAACACCTATAATGAGGTGGCAAAGCATTTACTTCTGTTATACCAGTCATATACGCTACAACAGATGAACCGACGGAGCCCCTAGATCCTACAAGGTAACCATCCTCATTGGATTTCCATACCAGCTTTTGTGCGATAATGTACATTACTGAGAATCCGTTCTTTATAATGGAATCTAACTCCCTATCAAGCCTCTCTTGAACAATTTCAGGTAATGGATTTCCATAGAGCTCATGAGCCTTTCCATAAGTAATATCTCGAATAGTCTGCTCACAGCCTTCTATATGCGGAGTGGCCTTTTCTGATGAAATGGGACTAATTTGTTCACACATATCAGAAATCATATTAGTATTTGTAACCACAACCTCATAAGCCTTTTCCCTTCCTAAGTATGAAAATTCCTCAAGCATTTCCTCTGTAGTCTTTAAATACAAAGGAGCTTGATTGTCTGCATCTTTATATCCTTGACCTGTTTCCAATATACGTCTATATATCTCATCCTCAGGGTCTAAGAAGTGAACATCTCCAGTAGCAACTACAGGTTTGTTTAATTTCTCCCCAAGACGTACAATCTTTCTATTGATTTCTTTTAAGCTTTCTATATTTTCCACTTGCTCATTTCTTATTAAATAATCATTATTTCCTAAAGGCTGAATTTCTAAATAGTCGTATTCCTTTGCGATTGATTCAATTTCCTCCTCGGGTTTTCCTAAGAGTATTGATTGATAAAGTTCCCCTTCACTACATGCACTGCCAAGAATTAATCCCTCAGAATATTTTTTATAGAGGCTCTTTAAAATACGTGGTCTCTTATAAAAATAATCTAAATGAGAATAGGATACAAGCTTATATAAATTCTTTAATCCAATATAATTCTTTGCAAGTATTATAGCATGATAGGTTTTAAGCTTTTTATATTCCTCCTTCTTAGATTCCTCACTAGCAGCATATCTATCTATATCCTCAAGGGTTTCGGCTCCCAGTTCCTTTAACTTTTCAAGCATAATATTAAATACCTTTACAGTGGTATCTACATCGTCTAAGGCCCTATGGGCAACTTCAACCTTTATACCAAGGTTTTTAGCTATTCTTCCCAATTTATAGCTTTTAAAATCAGGAAAGACTTCTCGAGCTAAGGATAAGGTATCTATATATGTAAAGTCAAATTCATATCCCAATACCTTTGCATTATGTCTTAAAAAATTTATATCAAAATCAGCGTTATGTGCAACTAACACACTACCATTAATAAAATCTAACATTTTAGGAAAAATCTTATCTATAGTTTCTGCATCTTTAACCATATCATCAGTTATATTGGTAACCTCCACAACCCTTTGTGGAATAGACTTTTCAGGATTTACAAATGTACTAAACTTATCTATTACTACTCCATCTTTTAGTTTCATAATTCCTATTTCAGTAATTTTTTCTGTTGCTGCCGAAAAGCCTGTGGTCTCTAAATCAAGTACACAATATATAGTATCAATACTCTGTCCTTTAGGCTTTGTTACAGAGGGCTTTTTATCTGGTGTCAAGTAAGCTTCTACCCCATATATAACTTTCATATCCGGATTATCTCTTCCTAAAAGCTTATGTGCTTCAGGAAAGGCCTGCACCACTCCATGATCTGTTATGGCAATGGATTTCATTCCCCAACTCATGGCTCTATTAATTAAATCAGTGGCACTAGTCATAGCATCCATCTGACTCATTTGTGTATGCATATGAAGCTCTACCCTCTTCACCTCTGCATAATCATCTCTTTTAGCCTTCTTTATTCCTTCTGTTTCTATTATAGTATTAGCAATAATCTCAACTTCGCCAGAAAAATTGCTATAAGCTGCATTCCCAGAAAGTCTAACACCTTTGGCTTTTTTAATCTTATCTAATACCTCAATATCATCACCTTTTATAAAGGACTTACATGTTATGGAACTTGACCCATCATATAAATCAAAAGACACTAGAATTTTCCCACTTCTTAGCTCCCTAGATTCTATATTAGATATTTCACCCTCTATTGCTACCTTACCTTCATATGGTGTAATGTCAGTGATCTTTGTTATAGCTTCTTTAATTTTAGAGCTTCTACCTAATATTAGGAATGGGTCATTCTTTTTACCATTAGTTTCTACTTTCATTTCCTGTTTCTTTACAGTTTCTTTAGGAAATTTAAAATCATTGTTACTTTGTGTAATCTTAGCCTCTTTTTGAATTAGCATAATCTCATTTGAATATACATCTTCTTGCAGCCTTTTGAACTCTTCATTGCATATTTTATCAACAAAATTTATTTCATATTCTGTTCCGTAAAATTTTTTTATAGTATTTCTGATTTTTCTATTATAGCCCATGGATCTTAAAACATTTGATGCTGGGATTTTAAAATTTAAATTAATGGTATTTTCAAATACTTCAAATTCACAATTGTTTTTAATTGCATTTAATACAGGATATTTATCTGACATGGCAAATATAATATCTCTTAATTCCTCTTCTATAGGCATTTTATCAATTTCCTCAGCATACTCTACAATAATTTTAGAATCATTTAATGAAAATCTTTCCTTTATAAAATCATTAAGTCCTTCGATTTCTCTAATTTCAATATATTTATCGGTTCTAATTTTCATTTCCAATGTCTTATCATCTTTTCTTAAGACTACGCCTTCTACTGTTGCAGTATTTATATTGCCCTTTGCCTCATAATCATTGAAAATCTCATTTATTCTTTTCATTTTATTCCCTGACCTTCTTATAAATATTTCAACATTATACTATTATACAAGATATGCTTATAATTTTAAAGTTAGGATGATTAATAATTGATATACCATTAATAATATTCTCTATTTATCATTGGATCTATTCCTATCTTTTTTCACTTATTTACTACTTTTTCAAGACGACAAAAACCTATCGAGTATGACTATCTTATGAATAAGCTTTAGTAAAGATAGTCTATTTGTCATTTCCTTTATTCCTTATTATTTCAATTAGTATTTTATAATTCTTAGTTTGGATCTTATCTTTATGGAGTACAATGTGATTTACACTTGCTAATTCTAAATCATTTACTTTTACTTCAAGAATCTCTCCATTGATAAGTTCTCTTTCCACTAATATTTTGGGAAGCACACTTATTCCTAAATTTTGTTTTACTGCATAAATTAAAGCTTGTGAATTTACACTGGTCCACTCCGGGTTTATAGTTATGTTATGTAATAATAATGCACTGTCAAAAACATCACGAATGGCACTGCCTTTTTCTCTCAGCAATAGCCTTTCCTTTATTAATGAATTAACATCTATCGATTTTTCTAGAGCAAATTTATGTTGAGGTGAACAAATTACTGCTGACTCATAATTTGAAAATGGAATTCTCATTAACTCCTCCTTATAGATAACCCCTTCAATCAATCCTAAATCAATTTCATTATTAAGCAGCATATTTTCGATATTTCTAGCATTATCAATTATAACCTTTGTGGAAGTATTATTGCAAACCGCTTCGAAATTTGCTATTACCTTAGGTAAGATAAAGCTGGCAATAGTTATACTTGACCCAATCTTGATAGTCGCATTATCCTCTAATTCTTTAGAGTTTTGTTCCAAATCATCATACAAATCTAAAAGCTTTATTACCTTTGCTAAAAATAATTTACCTGTTTCATTTAGATAAAGTCTCCTAGAAATTCTGTCAAATAGACAAATACCTAAATAGGATTCTAGCTCATTGATTGCATGAGAAACTGCCGGCTGCGTCATAAACAGCTTTTCAGATGCCTTTGTAATACTCTCTTCTTCGCATACAGCTTTAAATATACGCAAATGTCTCAAATTCATATAAATCCCTCTCATTACTAATCAGTTATGTTTATCATAATATTATACTATTTTACTTATGATATTTCCATAGGATATAATATAGAAGATCTATAATTTATATATGAAGGAGAATTTTATCATTATGAAATCTAATAAGCTAAAACTTTATTTTTCATTATTTAAAATAATGTTTTCTATAAGTGCATTTACCTTTGGAGGTGGATATGTTGTTATACCTATGATCCAGAAATATTTCGTAAATAATTTAAAATTAATTAATGAACAGGAGCTATTAGATATGGCAGCCATTTCCCAATCAACACCTGGTGCAATTGCAGTTAATATTTCTGTATTAGTAGGTTATCGTATTGCTGGAATTATAGGTGCAATCATCTGTTGTATCGGAGCAGTCCTACCCCCCTTACTTATTTTATCTGTTATCTCTTCTTGCTATAGCGTATTTCGAGATAATAGAATTATTTCTTCTATCCTAAAAGGAATGGAGGCAGGTGTTGCGGCTACTATTGTGAATTTACTCATTGATATGAGTAAAGGAATTTTAGATGAAAAAAATTGGTTATTAACATTAATCGTCCCTGCTTCATTTTTTGCTAGCTTCTTTTTAAATATCAATGTTATTTTAATTATTATTTTCTGTTCATTTCTATGTTTTATACAGACTTATTTGAAAACCAAGAAAGGAGGGGCGGGCTATGACTAAAAATATAGTTATTTTGTTAGTTAGTTTTTTACAGATTGGTTTATTTAGTATCGGTGGAGGTTATGCTACAATACCATTAATACAGGAACAAGTAGTTGATTTGCATCATTGGCTTACTTTGAAAGAATTCACTGATATTATTACAATCTCACAAATGACTCCTGGTCCCTTAGCAGTTAATGCTTCAACTTTTGTGGGAATGCGTATTGCAGGTATATTTGGAGCTATAGTAGCCACCTTAGGATGTATTATATCTGGGTTTATTCTTTCTATTATCTTATACAAGTTCTTCAAGAAACATAAAGATATAGATATCATTTCCAGTATATTGAAAGGACTACGATCAATTTCTGTTGGACTTATTATTTCCTCTACATTTACTATCCTTTTAATTACCTTTTGTGGCTCCCAATGGCCTGATGCCAAAATGCTTAATTTTAATATTACTGCTATCTTTGTATTCATTATTTCTTTATTTTTACTAAGAAAGTATAAAACAAATCCAATCTCTATTATTATTCTAACAGGTATTGTAGGTTTATTTCTTTATCAATGATATTTTAGAAACTATAATTTAGATAAATTTTAATATAGGAATCAGAATACAACCAATAACATATTCTATAACCTTTTTATACCTTATATTTATATGTCTTCTGGCATAGACCAAAGGATGTCTAACAGATAATCTGTTGACATCCTTTCTCTATTCTGTATAAAAGTATTTTTTACTCTCCGCTTTCAATAAAAATTATTTATTAATAAAATTATAAGTTTGAACTTTATTGCTGTATTTATAATTCTATAATATCAGTAGCTACTTTATCTATAAACCTTTTATCGTGCTCCACTAAAATCATAGTTGGGGAATATTCTAAAATCATATTCTCAATTTGAATTCTTGAAATTACATCAATATAATTAAGTGGCTCATCCCAAATAAATAAATTTGCTTCTTCACACATGGATTTAGCTAAAAATATTTTCTTCTTTTGTCCCATACTTAAATTTTCAATAGGAGTTTCAAATTGGCTTCGTGAAAATCCCAACTTCCTCAACATGGTTAAAAATTTTGTTTTATCTAATTTTTCTTCATGAACAAACTCATCTATATTTCCACTAATAAAAGAGAATCTCTGTGGGACATAAGAGATGGCAATTCCCTTAGAAATCTCAAGCTTACCTTTCCAAGGAACTTCCTCTCCCAATATTGCCTTTATTATGCTACTTTTACCTGTTCCATTATCACCTCTAAAGACAATACAGTCTCCGCTTTGTATTGTAAATTTCATAGGATTAAAAATATTGTTATTTTCATATGCAATTGTAAAATCTTCTGCTTTTATATAGTATTTCGCATGATGTTCAATTACATCCATTTGTAAAGACTCTATAGTTTCTATATTTTTTAGTAGTTTGTTTTTTTCTTCTATAGCTTTCTCATATCTTTTTTCTATAGTTTTAGAACGCTTCATCATCTTTGCCGCCATATGACCTATATAGCCTCTATCACAAGGTCCATCTCCAATTTTAGTATCCTCAACTTTATCGGACCAAATAGCCTTTTCCCTTGCTGATTGCTTTAATCTCCTAATTTCTTTTCTTAATTTTTGATTTTGTTCTAGCTCATATTGATCTTCTAAATTCTTATTTTTCTCCCAGGTATCATAGGTTCCTTTCTGAAGAACGATCTTACTCTTCTCTATTGTTAGTATATGATCTACTATATTATTAATGAAATCCCTATCATGAGATACCAGTATAAATCCCTTCTTCTTCTGCAAATATTTTGCAACTACTTCTCTACCATGGGTATCTAAATGATTGGTAGGTTCATCTATTAACAAAAACCTTTCTTCCTCCGCAAATAGTAACGCCAATAGTATTTTTGTTTGTTCACCTCCACTTAATGTGGAAAATGAACGATAAAGAGTATCTTCATCTACTTCCAATAAATTCATTTCTCTTTGCAATTTCCATAATTCCAAATCCGGTTGCAAAGCATCTAATAATTCTAAAGTCATAATATCATACTCTTCAATAGAAAAAGGAAAATAAAACATTGGAATTGGTTTAATAATTAATCCTTCATAAGAATATTTATCCATCAAAAGTTTTAAAAAAGTTGTTTTACCATATCCATTTCTACCTATAAAACCTAATTTCCATTCTGTATCTAATTGTAAATTTAGGTCTTTAAAAATAGGTTCTACACTTCCTGGATACTCAAATGTTAAGTTACGAATATCAATTAACGCCATTTTAAATTCTCCCTTCATAATAAAATTATTAGCGAGAATCTGCAAATCATGACCACCCGTAAAACGGGTGGTTTGCTCTAGCCCTATAAGGGCATGGT
>NZ_CABSQO010000033.1:0-43494 GCF_902479755.1 uncultured Tissierella sp.
TTATTTAATTCCTCCAAAGTTAATATACCGTCATCTTCCTTAATTCTATACATTCTTGAATTATATTCTATCGTTAACTGTTTATCTAAATGTCTATTTAAATTAAAAACTTTTCCTTTTAACAGCTTATTACAATAGTCCTTAATAATATTATATAGATGTTTATTTAGCCTTTCACTTTCCTGAATCTCTTCACCAATCATAGCTTTAATATCTAACACTTGCTTTGTTGTATTATCAAAATGATACAAATATTTACTTTTATATAATTTATCTAGAGGTATATTGTTTACTGTTGTCTTTTCTAAAATATTTACCCAAGAATTATTAAAATAACCATGTTTGTACCCTTCAAGATAAATAAATAATTCTAACCGATTAATATCTTCATGAATTAGTTGTCCAAGATTTAAAGATATAAAATGATTACCCTTCCTTTGCTTTAAAAATTTGCTAATATGTTTTTTAAGATGATGTATAGATACGTATTTGGGGCAGATATTTGTAATGTTTTCTTCTAAATCGTATAGATTAAGGAGGATATGTATGCAGTTAATATCATTTTTATAAAGAAATTTATATATTAGTCCATCATAGATACTACATATATCATTATTTGCTATTGCCACATCAATACCTCCTTTTTATCAATTGTTGACAATCCTTAGATGTATTAAACATTGTAACTACAAATTTTTAAAGGACAGTAAAGACTATTATACTACATAATTCTTCATAATTGATTAAAAATATATAATAGTTTTTTTACAAAAACTTAATATCTTAGATAAATGTTATATAGCTAATTGGGCCTTTTAGTTAGAATTTCTATTATTTCATCATAGGAACTATTTAATTCAATTTTATATCTCCCAGTAACAATTTTTTTATCTAATTTTTTATCTTTGACAAATAAAATAAATTCATCTATATTATCTATCAAGTTTGCATTGTAAAGTTGCTTTGAAACCCTAGTTAGACTAGAACCGCTCTCCACAACAATTTCTCTCTCTCCTACCTCTACCTTTATTTCTTCTATATCTTTTGGTACTTCCTTCATTTCATCATTTGCTGATTCCATAGTATTTTCTTCATCTGCTAACTCTTCCATATTTATTACATCTATGCTCTCTTTTAAACCAACCATCCCTAGACCTCTTGCTCTTTCCATTATTATATCGTCGGTCAAATCTATATATTCAATCTTAGGATAAAATAAATACAAAGTACTAGCAATAATAATACCTATACCTACTCCTAAAAATAAATATGTAATCTTAATTTTTTTGTCCATAAATCAACTCTCCTTACATATCTTATCTAATAATAAAACTCAAAACTTACTATACCATATTCTTCGTCAACAGAGTATGAATAACTCTTCAAGCTTATTAATTTATAATTTTCATACACAGTATTTTCAATAATTTCATTTAATAATATGTTTTCATTATTGAAATTATTTATCTTTATTAATAAATGTGACTTTCTTTTTAAAAGAATATTTTTTATTTGATCTTTTAATTCATCTTTTCCATTTACAATAAGGTCATTATATTTAAAATAATTATATTTTTCTCCATTTGCAGATGGATAGTCTTCCTTATTCCAAGTATGTGATTTAGATATTTCATCATCATTTAAATTAAAAAAATTATATCTTATTATATCAGAGCCATCACTTGTCACCGGGTCATCCCAAGTAGCATCTATATGGTAATACTCATCTTCTATTTTCACTAGATTCCACGCATGATTTTCTCCCTTGGATTCTCCGATTACTATCACGGATTCAATTCCTATACCATCTAATAAGTATTTCATAGATTTCGCATATCCTTCACATACACCACGCCCCAATGCTAATATTCCATAACTAGAATAGGATTCAGGGGGTACTACTCCACTTGTAAATAGTTTATCATCATACTTACTGTTATTAATAATATAATCATGTATGGTTAATATTTTTTCATAATCAGACATCTCTGGTAATATATAATTTGATATAAACGTCTCTCTTATCTTTCGTATTTCCTTTTGATGATTATTTATATCTTTCTTGGATTTTGAATAAAAAAGACTTAAATTCCCAAACTGATATTCAGCTGCTTTATAATACATTATCTCAGGATTCTCATTAGATATTTCTTCTAAAACATTAAATATCTCTTTAGGGTCTTTGAATAAAGCCATGCTTTTAATATCTATTCGTTCCTTACCCTCCAGCAATCCTTTTTCAAGCTCTAAATAGAGCTTAGATCGTTTATTAACTTCTACTGGATTTTCGTCTGTATTTACTCTTAAACTACCTTGTAAAGAAGTATCGTACATATTATATCTTGAAAAAAAATATACAAAAGCAATTATAATTATAATAATCTCTACTAAAAATATTTTTATTAACTTTTTTCTCATAATTTCACTCCTCAATATCTTCACTAATAGTATATAATAAAAGTTATAATACTCCAACTAGAAAGATGGTCCTAAAATAAAAAACAAACCTTTTAAATTTTTATTTAAAAGGTTTGTTTATAGCAATATATCTAAAAATTAAAATTCTAACGCAAAATGACTATCTATTTCATCTGAATATGCTGTAATAGTATCTAATATGAAGTAGGATATTTTTAGGTTTAGAGAGAGTGCAAAATTCAAATCATTCTTAAAACCTATTTTTAATGAATATTCTTCTACAACTTTATCAATATATTCTTTTATAGTATTTCTTAACTTTGTTGTAGGAATATCATATATATCCAAATCATCAATATTAATTACATTCTTTTTAAAATCATGATTTATCGCAAAATCATTTAATTGCGATTCATATTTTATATGTTTTATCATACTATCCATAAATGTCCATCTATTCGCATGGGGAAGACACACATAATCACTTAAATAATGAGAGATTATTCCTATTTTTTTACTCAATATTTTTATTGCTAATGGATCTAGTATTTTATTGAATTCTAGATATCTACTAATAAATATGACCTTCATGATTTCCTTAGCAATATAATTTAAGCTTTCATCTTTATAATGTCTAATAAATTTATATTGAGGCAGCATATCAGGACATACTGATCCCCACAATAATTTTTCTTTATCTAATTTTAAACCATATATATCAAATACATTATCATATATTTTCGATGCAATAATTTTATGAGAGTCTGAGAATATTTTAAACACCCCTTTGCAAAAACTTACGTCCCACTTATAGTATAATAATTAGAAAATAAAGTCAACATAAAATATATATCAAAATTGTAATAATTTCTCATTTAGATAATTATTATACAGTAAAAAATCATCATTATTGAAAAGAACAAAGGTAATATCTAAATCAGTCTCTTCTTTATCAATGAAATCTATAACTGATTTTATTGCAATTTTCATAGCCTTTTCAATGGGATAACCATATGCCCCGGTCGATATAGATGGAAAGGCAATTGTTTTGATATTATATTCCTTAGCAAGATTTAGAGAACTATAGTAAGCATTATATAATAATTTTTCCTCTCCTGATATTCCATCTTTATATATTGGACCTACTGTATGTATTACATATTTACTTGGAAGATCTCCAGCTGTAGTTATTCTAGCTTCTCCAGTAGGGCACCCCCCAATCTTTTTACATTGCTCTAAGATTCTTTTTCCTCCAACTCTGTGAATAGCACCATCAACACCTCCACCTCCTAATAAAGTGTTGTTAGCAGCATTTACTATAGCATCCGCCTCTATTTTTGTTATATCTCCTAACATAGTCTTGATTTGTGCCTCTTTATATTTAAACATAAAATCACTCCTATAAATTAAATATTAAATCTATTTCTTATTTTACATATTAATTTAGCGCTCTATCCAAGCTATCCCAGACATTAGCAGTTTCAAAACCTTTTCTCCAAGAGGCTATGCCAGCCAATTCATACTTATGGATTAATGAAGCTTTCTTATCTAAGGATTTTGCATCTTCTAACCATATTTTATATATAATATTATCTTTTTCTATTTCCCCATAGTATTGTAAAGAATTATTATCCCAAATTAAATTAATATTATTTTCTAATATAAACTTATTAGCCGTTTCCATTGACAATGCTTGAGAAGATAATTTTCCATCTTTTTCTATCCATAACCTTGTATAAAAAGGTACTCCTAAGATTAGCTTATCGTTGGGAATATATTCCAATACACCTAGTATACTTTTCTCAACCCATGGATATTCTGCCACTGATCCAGCAATAGGACTACTAGCCCAGTGTTGATCATATGCCATTAGAATCATATAATCAACAGCTTCCGAAAGCCTTTTCCTATCAAAACATAAAGACCAATTTTCAGATGTGGACATACCTGTCACATCCATAGATACGCTCATTCCAGCCTCTTTAAATACCGGATATAACTCTCTTAAAAATTGAGTAAGAAAGTCCTTAGTCTTTAGATGCACATTCTCAAAATCAATATTAATCCCTTGAAATCCATATTCTCCATAAAGATTTAATATATCTACTATCAATTTTTCCCTTATGCTGCTTTTAGATAAAAGTTCATGAGTTAAATCTGGATCAAAATTATTATTAATTAATGGCCAAATTTCATAGCCCAACTCATTATATTTTTTCACATACTCTATATTTCCTTTATCTAATATATTTCCATTATTATCTATAATAGAGAACCATGTTGGTGATATTATGTTAATGCCAGGAATTTCATCTATTCCTTCTGCATTTTGTATCTTTCTATAGGTATAATCCCAAGTTAAATTTATAATTTCTCTACCTATATCTTGAGTGTCTTCCTCAATAGATTTTTCTACTTTAAACAAATCTTTAGTATAATTTATTTTTAAATATTTTTTTTCAATAAATCCTGGTATTCCGTCTATGGTCCTTACTTTATACCAAGATTCATATTCTGCATATACATTTAAAATAGTTCCTGCATTGATATCTTTTGCTACAATAGGCGATTTTATATCCAAATTACTTCTTATTACAGCATCTTCTCCAATAATTTCACCCTTTAAATAAAGTATGTCACCGTAATCAAGTACAACAGCATTTGTTTCTTCAAAATAACTAATATCTATACTGTAATTCTTTAAGATTATATCTATAGGAATATATATTTTTTCATTAAATTTTTTTATTACATTTGTAATAAAAAATTCTTTGTTATTAATACTTGCAGTCGTATCATCTAATTTATATCTAAGAACTTTTTCTTTATCAGTAATTATTAATGTTTCTTCTGAATCATCATAAAATATATCATTATCTACAAAATATTCAATAGTTGGAAATGAAAGATACAATATATCCTCATAAAATAGCACTGCATCTTCACTATCTACCTCCTGATCTTCAACAATTAAATATAAATCGTCAGAATATGCAATTACTTTTTGACTAGGACTTATATATTGTTCATAATAAATAAATCCACTAATAGTCCCACCTAAAATTAATATTAAAAGCAGAATTAATACATTTCTTTTCAATTTACTCCCCCCTTGTCTGAGCAAAATAATATTTTATCCTACTTACATAGTATAATGTAAAGTATACGTTTATACAAATGCAATTAATATTAATTTAGTTATAGTATCATATGAACTAAAACAGGTAGTCAAGTTTAAACCTAAATCTAGACTACCTATTAATATATGAAGTAAAAAGATTATGAAGAACTATTATTTTAAAATCCATTCATATACACATTTTTGCCTCTCTCCATCTTGATACATTTCATTATAAGGTGGCAAATCTATTATTTCTTTAAGTTTAAGACCTACTTTCTCACAAGTTGCTCGAGATGGAAAATTATCTGGATTACAGGTTATTATCAATCTATCCATTCCATGAGCAATTGCTACTTGTTTAATAATTTTACAAGCCTTTGTCGCATAATTATTGCCTCTATAAGCTTGTTCAATACTATAGCCAATATTACCACCATAATAAATATTCTCATTATATCCAATACGAATATCAATATTACCTATGCTATCATTTGAATTATGCATGGTAATCCTATATTTATATGCTGGCACATATCCTTTTTCTTCATTAGAAGGTGTTTTATCTTCTATTCTTAAATCTATTTCACCATCTGTTAGAAAATCAAAATCTTTGAACTCAAACATCAGTATCCCCATCCTTTATTTAATCATAAATACTTCTTTCTAAGTATAAACTCCTATAATTTTAACTCTTCAAAAGAACTTGACTCTCAATGGATTTCAAAACAACTTTCTATAATGATTCAATAATATATTTCTATAATAGAAATATATTATTCTCCCTACATTCCTGTAGTATTTCTTCTGTCCAAACTGATGCCTGAACCTCTCCGATATGTTTTTTCTCTAAAAAAAACATACAGATTCTAGACTGACCAATTCCACCTCCAACTGTAGCTGGTAATTCCCCATCTAACAATTGCTTATGATATTCTAAGGATTTTCTTTCTTCAGCATTAGCTATTTTTAATTGTTCTTTTAATGCTTCCTCGTCAACTCTTATTCCCATACTGGACAATTCTAAAGCAGAATTTGTTGTAGGATTCCAAAATATAATATCTCCATTTAAGTTCCAATCATCGTAATCAGGAGATCTTGTTCCATGAGGTTTACCTGAATTCAATTTTCGTCCAATCTTTGATAGAAATACTGCTCCATATTTTTCTGTTATAAGGTGTTCTCTTTTCTCTGGAGTTTCATTAGGATATAGATCCTCCAACTCTTGAGTAGTAATAAACTTTATATCCTCTGGTAATTTGTGGGTAAAAATTTTCGGATATAAATTATCTATATATCTTTCAGTTTCTTTAAAAACATCATATATATCTTTTACTATCTTAATTAAATAGTCTGTCGTTCTATCACTTTTTCCTATTACCTTCTCCCAATCCCATTGGTCAACATAAATAGAGTGTATATTATCTAAAATTTCATCTGGACGTATAGCGTTCATATCTGCATAAAGCCCTTCACCAATATGGAATCCATACCACTTTAATGCTAATCTCTTCCATTTTGCTAGAGACTGTACTATTTCAATCTTCTCATTATATTTTCTCATTTCAAAAGACACTGCTTTTTCTACTCCTGTAAGATTATCATTTAATCCACTCTTTGGTGTTACAAATAATGGAGCTGATACTCTAATTAAATTTAATTTTTCTGATAATTTTCTCTCAAAATAATCTTTTATTTCTTTTATTGCTATTTGAGTTTCTCTTGGGTTTAACTGTCTCATCTTTTTTCCTCCTAATTTAAAATTCATAATAACAAACGAAAAGAACTGTTCCATTTGTTTGCCTTCTTCAGATTATTTTACGCAGTTTCACAACTCAAACCTATTCAATTGCTACTTAGGATATAATTCAGTGGTGTCCGTTATGACCTAACGTTCGTTGTGTTAGGTCATAAAAAAACCTTTCATCCAAATAAAGGACGAAAGGTTAAATTCCGTGGTACCACCTTAGTTAGCAATAAGCTCTCTTAAATAAGTACGGACTTTACAGTCGATACTCTATAGTCGATATCAGGCTATTCCCGTCTAGGCCTACTCTTCTACAATTTCGGTTAGATGCTCAAGAATGTTCTTCGCTTATTGATTTGTATCGGATTTCCACCATCACCGATTCTCTATAACATCTTCAATAAACTACTCTTTCTATCAAAGCGTTATTTTTAAATTATAATTAGTATAGCGTGGTATTTAACTAAAGTCAAGAGAAAATAAAAATATTTTTAAAATTTATTTATGTAAACTAGTTTCTAGATGAAAGTTGTAATCAAATAATTGAATTATTAAATCAGGGAAGATTGTCTATTTTTTCATACTATATAAAGATTATAATCAAATCTACCACTATACATAGTTAACCTATCTCTGGAAGGCTTCTTAGCTCCCCTATCAATGTCACAAATTCGATCTTGAAGCATTCACTTTATTATGGTAAACTTTTCATATATATTACCAAGTAATTTTTTTAAACGGTATACGCTTATAAAGCGAACTTATATAATCTTGCATGGAGGAACAGTATGAAAATTACGGCATTGGTTGAGAATCAAACTAAATGTGAATTAAAAGCTAAACATGGTTTATCATTATACATAGAAACACAAAATCATAAAATTCTATTTGACTTAGGTCCTGACAATACTATTTTTGATAATGCTAAAACAAGAGGTATTGATCTTTCTAAGGTTGACACAGTTATTATCTCACATGGGCATATGGATCACGGTGGAGCTTTAAGTTGCTTTTTGCAAATCAACGCAACTGCTAAAATTTATGTGCAAAAGAAAGCATTTGAGCCACATTATAGCAAGTTCATTTTTCTGAAAATGAATATTGGTATTGACGATAGACTTGAAAACCATCCGCAGGTTGTCTTAGTCGAAGGTGACTACGAAATTGATGATGAGTTAAGCCTGTTTACTGTAAGCCACACAGATAAATGTTATTCTAAAGCGAATGATGCTCTATTTGCAAAAGGTCAAAAAGATGATTTTTTGCACGAACACAACTTAATCATTAAAGAAAACCAAACAGCACTTATAATGGGATGTGGTCATACAGGTATTGTGAATATTATGGAAAAAGCCAAATCATATCATCCACAACTATGTATTGGCGGCTATCATTTATTTAATCCATTGACTAAAAAAACTGTATCTACAGCCTTATTAAATGATATTGCACAAGAGTTGAAAAAGTACCTCCAAACCCAATTCTATACATGTCATTGCACAGGAACAGAAGCATTTCAGTTTCTATCACAACAAATATCCAATCTGTTTTATCTGTCATGTGGAGAAACAATTGAATCCTAATTTATAAAATTATGAGTATTCACTTGATATGAGTGATTTTAGATCCATTAAAGCTAATTCCAATTACATTGCAATAAGGTTGAGGTTGCCTTTCGCTTATCCACAAAGAGGACAACCGAGTTATGACCGTCTGCCTGTCCTTTTTATTGATAATGTTATTTGAAAAACGTTTTAATGCACTATGCGAATCATCTTCCTTAAAATAGGTTGCTGCTTATAATAAAATATTACTCATTAAAATATCTTAAAATACTTTTCACTCCTAATAACGCTGTTTCATCCTCCTTAGCAGGTTTATTATTTGTGTTATGACTAAATACTACTGGTAAAATATCATAGACATTCATATGACGAAGTAAGCAACAAGCAGTATCATAAGCCTTATTAATATTACCATCTCCACCGCCTACAACAATCACTGCACCTTTTTTGCTTTTTTAATCGGTTTTTCTTTTCTAAAGAATCTGGCACAGAAATATGTTTGTAAGCGACTACCTATATTTAACAAAGCTCCTGTTAATTCTGAAAAATAGATTGGTGAAGCAATTAAAATATTATCACACTCTTCTATATATTTATATGTCTCCTGCATTCCATCATTTATGCAACAGCCTTCATTTTCCCA
The DNA here is from genome assembly GCF_902479755.1 of uncultured Tissierella sp. Taxonomy (NCBI): domain Bacteria; kingdom Bacillati; phylum Bacillota; class Tissierellia; order Tissierellales; family Tissierellaceae; genus Tissierella; species uncultured Tissierella sp. The sequence continues at coordinate 9,492 of NZ_CABSQO010000033.1, forward strand.
GCAATATCTACAATCAATACATGGATTAATATCATTATCATATACATTGATAATTTTATACTCACCTTTTAAATTTTCTAAGACTATATTTATAGGAGAATCTAACTCTCAGCCTTTTAAGCTAATCGTAACTTATTTACAAAATTAACTTTTATCCTATACATTAGATATTTGTTTCACATAATTTAGTTAAATTAATATAATAATATTAGGCATTATACATGCCTTATCAAAAGTTCGTTATCTTAATTCACCCAAATAGATAAAACACCCCCATATATATAAAGAGACCTTTAAATAGGTCTCTTCTCTATTTAAAACAAAATATCCTAGATTATTCTAGAGTCTTATTATATCTATGGAGAACTGTTATAAATCTTTCTAATGTGATAGGTTCCTTAGGACTTGTTCCATCAGTTAGACCTAATTTTATTGCCCATTCCATAGCTTCCTTTGCCCAAACACTATAGCTTTCTACATCTATAGTTTCTTTGATTCCCAGATTATTTAAAACTCCTTTAGATATTGCTAAAGCTAATTCATCTTGTTTACCTCTTAGAATTTTACAATCTTCTATATTAGTAATAAATCCTAATTCTATTAATGCACTTGGCATAATACTTTGTCTTAATACTGCAAAGTTAGCTATTTTTATTCCTCTGTCTAATGTATATACTTTATTTTGTAGTATGCTGTCTTGAATATATTTTGCTAGTGTAGTACCTTTACTGCTGCTAGGATAACTGTATGTTTCCACACCTTTAGCATTTACACTTTCATCTGCATTACAATGTATAGATATAAATATATCTGCATTAGCTTTATTAGCCATAGTCGCTCTTTCTGAAAGTTCTATAAATATATCTGTAGTCCTTGAATATAGCACATCTATATTGTATCTTTTTAAAATTTCACCTACTTTTAAAGCTACAGATAAATTTATGTCTTTTTCTCGTAAACTATTGCCTAATGCTCCTGGATCTTTACCTCCATGCCCTGCATCTAAAAATACTTTCATTCTTATTCTCCTTTCTCAATATATCAATAGCTTGAGATATTATAGAGAGATATACTCTAATTAACTATGTATTCTCAGCTATAGATAATAATTCATTTACAATACATCCTATTATTACTGTATATTTTATGAAACTTGTCTCAAAATATATGTCTAATTTATAAGATATTAACATTATAATTAGATAATTAGTCCATGTCTTTCTTATATATTTCTGATTATTCCAAACCCTTTGATATTTCTATTTTAAATTCCATTTCTAAATATATGAATTTTTTCTTCATCTTTAATTAATTTTTCATAAATTTTTGATATCATTTATGAGTATATTTATTATGATTATATAGAACCTCATTTCAACTAATTTCCTCATACTCCTAGTAGTGATACTTTTTTCTATATAGGCTTTTATCTGCATTAATTCACTATATCACTCTTTTTAAAATAATAATTAACACTTTAGCATCTTTCGCCATATATTATATTAGGACCTAAAGGATCCTAATATAATAATTAATCATTTCTTATTTTAATCCGGAGGTATTTGTTATGACTGACAATAAAGTGCGTGGCAGTTGGTTTGGTGGAGAATGTGGTATGGACACTTCTTTACTATTCTTCTTTTTAATTCTAGTGATTATTTTCTTTAACTGTGATTTCTTCTAATTTAGAATAATGGAATCGGGGCTTGCCCCCGATTCTTTTTTATACTTCTTTAAGTTCCTTAACAACTATAAATAAAAATCGTTCTATTTTATATTTGCAATATTACTAGAGAGTATAAATGTAGCCAAAAACTTAAAAATGCCCTCAGATTAATCTCCGAAAGCATTGTCTCGACCTTTTATAATCAAATTATACCATAATTAATTCTATTTCATGATACTTTTTCTTTAACTATGGTAAAGTATGGGGAGTAAAATAATAAGGATAGACCATAGAAATCAATCTATAATCTACCCTTCTGAAATTGGAACATATATTGATAGTTAATAAAAAACAGAGCACAGATCATTACAATGTCCCGTCTATTATAACTTTGTCCATAGGCTGTATTTATATATAGAAAAAGACATAACTTCCCATTGATGGAAAGTCATGTCTTTTTGGCGTACCCTGAGGGAGTCGAACCCCCGACCTTCTGGATTGTGCTAATGTTTTTTTAACATTTTACAACTTTTATTATCATGTATTTTGCAATAGCTATAGCATCATATTGCTTTATAACTTATACTAATATTTTGTAACACAAAGGTTAAAAAAGGGTTAAATATTTATTCTGCAAATGGCTAATTTGTCTATTGTAAATTAATAACAATATTCTAAAAAGGATTAAATATTTTAAGTCATAAACTCTCATGCTTTTCCCATGCTATTACCTCCCTTTATTCTGCCTTAGTAGACTTTATTATATGTCTCTTAATGTATTCCGTATGGATTAAATATTAAAATCTCTTAAATCTCCTTTAAAAGGTTATAGCACAATGAATAATAATAATATTTTATTATTAGCACTGTAATATATTTTTCGACCCTATGGGGGGACCCTTGACCCTTGCCCCGGAGAGTTACCTCTCGAAAAAATATTCCCTTCCTATAAGGCCATTCTATATTATAGTCCTATAAATGGTTCATAACTAGCATCAAATATAACAAAATAGCCACTTTTCTATTTGTAGCGAGCGATTGTCTAACGTATTTATTGTCTACGAGTACCTCCTCCTTACTCTAGCATGGAATTATTAAAGGTGTATTTTGGAATATTATAATGTTGAGTTCATTAAGACATATCCTGAATATAGTCCTTGTACTGGAATTAGGGGATTCGTTAAGGAAAATTGGAATTATTATAAGGTTTCATTTTAATTTATACCAATTCCCTCTTTAGTTAATAACTGTGTCAGCTTAGCTTATAATTGATAATTAAATATGTTAATATATAATTATCTAATATTCATTTTAGGGGGAATTTATATGGAATTAAAACTTAATTTAAAAAGCAATTCGTATGATTATCTTATAAATTCTATAGATAATTATGAAAAATCTACAAATCATGGAGACCATCATTTAACAACATATTACGAAAAGCTAAAATTAAAACTATCTTTCATACTACTTTGCCAATCATATGAACTATTACTTAAATCAATATTATTTGATAGGCAAGAAAATCTTATATACACAAATATAGATTTGGAAAACTTTAATAATGCTCATACTGTAAGTTTTTTAAATGCTATAAATAGAGTAAATAATTTTACTGATTATAAGATAGATGAAAATGATAAAATGATATTAAAAAGATGTAATAATCTCCGTAATGATTTTGTGCATTATCAGTTAGAAATTAATTTTGCACATTTAAGACAAGAATATTTAAACTTATTTATATTGTATAAAAACCTTCATTCTCACTTTTATGGTGATTATATAAAAATTCCTTACTTAAAAGATATAAAACTAGAAAAACAATTAAATCTTAAATATAAAGAAATAATAAACGATAATAATTTTACGATATTTAGAGGGAGAGACTTTTCAAAAGAGTATTTACCAGAATTTAAAGAAATGATTGAAAAAAATAAAGAATACGATTATTATATAGCGAATGATGGTCAAAAATATAAAAGGATAATGATGGGATCAGAGAACAAATTTCTTGAAAGCATCGGAGAATATGAGCGTTTATCAGAACTATGTGAAAGAGAATATTGTCATGATTGTCTAGCTAAAAAAGGAGAATATCATTTATTTGAATATATGTGTGATTTAGAAAGATGCCCAGTTTGTGGAAGACAAATATTAACATGTGGTTGTATTAAAGAAATGAGTAAATAGAACAAAATACTAATTGTAATGCAAGACTCCTTCTTTTATGGTAAAATTCCTTAAAAGGGGGAGATTTTATGGAGAATAAACTTATTTCAGTAAATGATGATATAATCAAAGATATCTCTACTAAGCTTATTGAATATCTAGATTTTAAAGATTCTATTTTTGAAAATGAATTTGTTGAAAGTTTTGGTGATTCATTTAAGGTAGTTAAACTTTTAAAAAGTGGACATGATTTAATAGCTCAAAGGAAATTAAAGGCTTTTTTAAATGGTTTTTGTTATGATAATACTCCAACCGAAGAGCAATTATTAAAATTATACAAGTATATTAATAATGAGAAAAAAGCTGAATTTATAGCTGATATGTTTTCAAAAGTACTTATGTCTAACTCTAAATTAGCTTGTATGATAATGGGAATGATGATAAACGATTTAACTGAAAACAACAAAGATATTAATCATAGCCAGCTAATTTGTGCTAATGCGTTAGTAAGCTTCTTTGATGATGATGTAAAAAACTATTATAAAATTATTGATTTTATGTATGAAAATATGAAGGAAAAGCTTATCGAGGAGTATAAGGGATTCTATCAAGGACATAGATTTTATTCGTATTGTAAAAATAATAAAATGGATACTAATAGCATGAATATGACTCTATATAAATCAATTTCCTATCAACTATTTTTAACTAATTATGAAGTTGATGTTGATGTTGATGTTGACGAAGATTTTTATGCATCAACAGATGTAAATCCTTCAACCTATATTTCACTAACAACAGCTGGAGAATTATTTTTTGAATATATCAATAAAATATCTTCTTGCCTAGAATAACTGAATATCACAACATAGCACTCTTACAAGAGTGCTTTTTCATGTATAAGAATATGTAATTCTTTCTTTGAAGGCTTATTCATGAAATCTATTAACCTTTATAATAACAGCAAAGGGCACTAAACATTATTATCTGGTACCTCTAATCAGTATATTATAAAACTATCCTTCTATTCTACCTACTCATTATCTAATAACTCTTGTTTTTTCTCTGGACTTAATTTTCTCCAAATTTCAAAACCTGCTTGATGAAATTCATCAAGTATCTTTTCCTTTTCTTCTTCTGACATTGGTGGTGGAGCTACCACATGAACAATTGCATCTCCAAGTTTATACGTTGCATCATATTTTTCTTTTTTCATACCAATTACCTCGATATATTTTAGTTATAATCAGAGTTTCTCCATTTATATGTTTATTCTTCATAATACCTTTATAAAAAATTAAAAAACAAAATAATTTCTTCCTAATGCATATGTGCAAAAAGATTCTAAGGGTTTACCCTAAAGTATTTTTGTTAGAAATATTTCTTCATATTATTCATTTACCTTAATCTTTATATAATTCTACAACTTCATTTTTAAAAAAATTTAAATCAAACTCTACATTTCCAAGGTCATCAAAATAAATATATTTTTTCTCTAAACAATAACTTTCAACTTCTTTTTTAAAATCTTTCATTTCTTCTATAGTCATTATTAACCTCCATCAAAATTTGATATATTGATTCTGTCCAATTTCATGCCATTAAATTTTAAATGAATCATATAAAAAACCCTCTTTTATTTTGCTATATATTAATTATACCAATAAAAAAGAAAAAGGGGACAAATTCCCCTAATCTATTTCATAATACTCTTTCTATTCTTGAGTTCCTCTGACAAGTCCTCTAATACCACACTTGTATAAACTTGCATAGTAGATACACTACTATGACCTAATAATTCCTGCATCCCTCTTATATTAAACTCATCATTCCTAAAACCCCTGATGCAAAATCCATGTCTCAGCTTATGAGGACTAACTTTTTTCTTTTCTCACCTTTCTTCTAGCACGTTCTTTCCTTATTCCTTCAATTTTGCCTGCTTGATAAATATGACCCAACATCCAAACAAAATTATCGTATGTGCAAGCTGTGTATCCCTCTAATTCTTTTGGTCGATACTCAAATATTCGTATTGCAATTTGAGAGTTCTCGTAAATTTCATCTGCTAAATGATTACCTGTTATTCGTCTTAATTCTATAGCCTTTTCTTTATATTCCATCTTAGTCATATTAGCAAGCCCCCTTAGTAATAGGTGAGCTATTAATAGATTTCTTAGAGTTTCTTCGCTTGCGTTCTTGTCTTATACCTTCAACTTTACCAGCTTGGAAGATAGCACCTAGCATCCAACTAAACTCACTAGTTTTTTCTATTTCTATTAAATATATTGCATATGATATATCCATACTAAGACCATATTCACCAATAAGAGTGTGTCCTATTATTTCTATTAATTCTTCTGCTTTATTTTTAAACATAAAAATACCTCCTTCAAATTTTAAGTTGAAAGAGATATCTCTCTATGATAAAATATTCATAGAAAGATACGTCTTTCAAGGAAGATAGTCCCAGTGGTCGCCAAACTACATACGAGACTATCTTTGTTCTTTTATCCAACCATCTACTGTTACTCTTTCAATTCTAATATTTATACATACTTTAAATGACTTCAATTCTTCTGTTCTTCCTCCTATATACTTGCATTTTCTTCTGATAGTCTATCCAACCATTCTTCAAAAGTTTTTGTATTAATCTTTTTCATTTTGTTACCTGATAGTGTTTGTATTTCAATGTATGGTACTTGTTTATTTGCTACCAGTCTATATAACTCTTGTTGTGGAAATCCATATAGTTTAGCAGCTTGTTTTACTGATATAAGTCTAGTTTCTATGATTGCACCTCCTATGCTATTAACTTTTTAGCTTTTATCCTAGGTTAGTAAATATCCTTTATACCGTTGCCTATTTTACTCATTTTTATAAGTAGATTTTATAAAATTTGATTCTCCAAATTTGGATTGTCCTATTTCTTTTCTAGTTCAATAAAATATTTTCTTGCCATTTTCCCTTTTTCCGACTTCTGTAACATAGCTAGTTCTTTGCCCATATCCACTGTTATTTCATAATCTGTTGCCTCATAGTCTCTTCCGTTAGCATGTTTAGTTTTTATTACATATGCTCTAAGGTCTTGATTTTCAATAAATCCATACCTAAATATCTAGAAAACCACTTCATAAATTGGTCCTTCTAGAAAATCTCATAAATCCTATTGCATATCCTCCTTACTCGTCTTTAACATGTTCCACTATATCCGATATTTCACAATTTAAGTAAGTGCATATTCTGTCTAAAACTTCCATCGCAACATATTCATTTTTCCCCATCTTTGCGAGGGTAGATGCCGATATACCTACAACTTTAATTAAATCTGTTCTTTTCATACCTTTGTCTATTAGAAGTTTCCATAATGAATTAAAATTAAAAGACAAATTATACCACCACCTTTCTTTATTTAACATTATATATTATATTATTTGATATGTCAAATATTTTTTGTTATTTATTGTATTTTAAATTTGATATATAATATTTTTTACTTTTAAATCGGTACTATTTTTATTTTATTTAGCGTAAGAACCTAGTTTTACAATAAAAAAAGAAGTGCCATAAGACACTTCTAATTATAAATTTCAGTCTACATAAAAAGATTCTAATGATTGTCCAGAGGTGCTAAAAAACTGAACATATCCACTTGAATTAACAAGAATTTTATTTTGCTTTAATACCTCTTCCAATGCATAAATCATATCCTTTCTTAAACTTTCGTCAAGAACTAACCATTCACCATTGACTTCAATAATTAAATCATTATCAGAGTTAAAATATACCTTTTCGGACATTATAGGTAATTCTGGAACATTTAATGCCTCTCCTATTATCTTAACAAACTCATTTCTTCGTTCATTTATGCTTTCAACAGCTTCTTTTATTTCTTGCAATTCTTCTTCAGTGTATTCGTTTGCAATATCAAATGTAAACTCATCATTCTCGGATGAACATGAAGTCAGTAAAATTAATAGAGCAAGTAAAGCAATGACCGTTTTCACTTAATCCCTCCCCCTTGCCATAATTTTACCCTAAGAATAAAGTTTTATCAATAAAATATTCCAAATATTTCCATATGCATAGGTAAAGAAAAAACCAGTATGAAACTGGCTTCTATTCTGACCATATAGGATATCTACTTGGAGCAATCTTTCTATATCTCTAGAATTTAGTCGTTATAATAATATTCAATTCTGAGTAAATCTTTTGTTTGTATTATTTTTTTACTTTTTTTAGTATCTGAATAGAAAGATATATAATTTTTATCAATATCGAAATCTTCAAATCTAATATTTAAATCTGTTACAACTTTGCCATTCTGACTATAAAAGATTCCTACAGATTTTATTTCTTTCTTTAATCTCTCTTCGTGAGAAAATATAATCGCCCAAATTATATAAGGACCATAAATATACAATGCAATAGTAGCAGTAATAAATTCTGTAAATTCTTCTTTGACATATGCATAATCAGTTATAAGCAATGTTAAAATTACAATTAATAATAGATTGAAAATAATTGATATTATTATCAATACTACGACCAAAAAATATCGAAAGACAAATCTTATAAATTTTTTCCACTTCTTATTCACCATGTTAATTCCATATCTTTTTCTTGTAGTCCGTATATAAAAATAAATCATTAATATACCCAAAACAATAACCAAAATTAAAATAAAATTTAATGCAGTAATATTTACCTTAGAATTTGATACTATCCATAGAAAAGAAAAAGCTATTACAGGTACAGCTAGTGTAACTTTTATGAAAGAACGAAGTAATTTTGCAACATCATCTGATACTATTACTTGTCTATGTTTCCACTTTACATTTGATTTATAAAAAAAATGCGTTACTAGAGATAATATAATTCCAGAAGTAAATAAATAGTTTATTAAATTGATTGGCGATTCTTTTATAGAACTAGATATCTTATAAAAATCAATAATCTTATCCAATTACATTGCCCCCTTTTCTTACTTACTTCTACATAAAACCTCAAAATCCTCTATTTATTTATCGCAAATTTCGACAAGCTTTTTATCCCATGCAAAAAAGCCAGCATGAGCTGACCTTTATTTTAGTTTGTGTGGAATTTTAAGTAGGAGATATATTCTACAAATGTTTTTAATCTTTCTTTATTTTGAATTACTTAATAAATAATTATTAAAAGCTGAACATGCAACTAACATAAATTTAGCTTCTTCAAATGTAGAGTCTACTCCACCTATATCTAAAGAATGCCTTATTCCAGATTCATCACTAGTATATCCATATAAATTTGAAAAAGCCTTCTTAAGTGCTGGATGGATATTTACTCCTTTTTCTTCTAATTTTTTCAAAGCATCTCCAAGAGTTGCCTTATTATTAGTAGTTATTATTTTAGCCATAGCTTCTACAGAACTTATGCTTTCTTTTATTGAGTTTTCATAGTCTGGACTTTCCCTATCTGATAATTTTTCTAGTGCTTTACTTATGTGCTTTTTCACTTCATTATAAGGAATATTTGAACTTTTCTCTATTGACTCTATTTCAATTTTATCTGATATTGGAATAATATAATTATCAATTAATCTATAACCTACAAATTCTATTTCCAATATCGCATTTATAGTATTCTTAAAATCATCATAGTTAAATTTCATTTCACACAGAGTTATTTTAGCCCAGAACTCAATAAGTGTAAAAACATTAGACCAATGATCTTTATATATTGTATCTTCTATAGCGTCAAAGAAAGTTGTTTCTGCTTTACTCCCATAATAATTTGAATCATAAACATAATCTGTTAAATAAAACTCTTGTAAAAAAAGGTTAATAAATCCTTCTCTGCGACTAGAACTATTCTCAATTTTTGTTCTATAATTCTCCATAAAATAATTATATATTCTCGTCCTTACCCTATCATCAAGGGATTCTATCTGAATATCTGCACTGATTGGAAAATAATCATTTCTATCCGAAAATCCTCCTCTCCATTTTACTTCTAAAGCTACACTTTCTAAATCTGGATTTCTCAAAAATACTCCCCCTTTAACTATTTTCGTCAGCGTTTAATCTTCTCTCTAGACCACTTCTAGCATATTTCATATAGTCAGATACATCGTATAGAAAAGAAAAAAGATTGCTATATGTCAACCTGCCTACAATAGAGGCAACCGCTTCATGCACTGCTCCAGAATAATCATAAAAGTAGCTATTTGTTTCGTATATATCTTCTATTCGCTTTAAATTATTGTTCTTATATTCCTTTTCTAAACTTTGCCGTATGTCTTTTGCCATTTCTAGTGCTTTCTTTTTATCTTTTTCATAAACAGTTTGTCCTTCTTCTGATAGATTTAAGTAATAATTTATCTTTTCTAATACTTCTTCTATAGTCACTTGATGTTTACCATCATATAAGATTTCTCTCAATCTAATCCCCCTTTATTTCTAGGTGAAATTTCCATTTAAAACGGTTACTTTATATCCCAATCTTTTCTATAATGAATAGAATTAATTAACCCTACAGATTCTTCTGACTGTCCTATTAATAGATGAGCTTTACCATCTCGAAATATAAGGCTTCCATATTCTTGTTTCTTCTCTTCTTCTGTAAGTTCTATTTCTGGTGCATATTTTATTTCTATATCATTGAACCGATAAAGCTTTTTCCATTGGTCTATATTTATACAACCCGTGTTTACTATAGACTCAAGAATTTGTTCTGCATCTTGTAATACAATCTCATAATTATAATCATACAAAAGTCTTATACTATCTACTATCTTATTAGAAATAACATTAGTAAATGTTTTGTTGAAAAAAATCGTGACCTGAAAGGTTTTATTTTCTATTATATGATAAATTTTCAATGCTATGATCGGCAATGCTTCTTTACTTTCCTTGTCAAAATGCCATCCCTTGTATGTATTTTTAACTTTTTTTAAAACAAATAAATTTGAAATATCACAGTTAAATCCATCGTTATCTAAGTGCTCAATAATATATCCTTGTTCATTAAGTTTTCTGCTTATATATTCACCAAAATAATAATCAAATACCATATGATGAAGGTATTTTTTATACTCATTTGAATAAAGATATTTATAATCTTCAATAGCTTTTGGAGTTTTAGGGATTCGAAATCTAGCTTTTTTCACCATTTCAAGTAGTTCTTTAGTATAATTGACAAAGGCTAACTTACGTAAACCTTTTATATTTATTGAAATGCTTTCATTATAAACACTTAAAGACACATTTTCATCAATTTCTAGTCTATCAATTTTAATTTCAGACATATAACCCCCCCTATTTCTTTTACCCAAATTATACCATACTTGTCCATGATATGTAATATAAAAAGGCTCACCTATATCCTAGGTGAACTTTGTTCTTAAAATATTAGTAAAAATATATGCCTTTATTTAGCAACAACATACTTTGATAATTTTATTCCTTTATTTATTTCCGCTTGATATGACTCAGGCATACCAGCACTTTTAAGAATATTTTTTGGTGTATAGTTATTTTCCTTTATTTCATTTGCATATTCTATACCAAATAGATGTATCATTACTGATTGCTCTCCTCTTGGAGCATTATCATACATAGATTTTAAAATATTACCAAGTTCATTTACTGTCATTTATCCTACCTCCCTAAACATAGAAATATCCAATCTATAATACTTATTTTAAGTTTCCTCAACTAAATTAATTTTATTTGCTATAAAATCTAATAGCATTTCTCTCCAATTCATATCATTAATCCAAAATTCCATGCCTTTTTTCCTATTGTTATAATGCAATACACCTATATCACACCAAATTGATACTAGTTGGCTAGAAGTTTGTTGAAATGTAGTATCTTGTTTAATATTATTGTATAGATAACTTCCTATACCATCTTTCTCAGTTCCATCTTTAACCTTACTAACACTATTGCCTAATGGTACTCTACCTTTCTTCTTAATATATAATAGCAACCCATCAATTTGAGCATTAGTAAAATCAAACGTATGCTCTTTTCCATTCTTATCATTTTTTGAAATAAAAATTTTAGAAATAAAAATCTTCTCTCCATCATAATCCCATAGAAAAGGCTTTTCTTCACTCAAAGTATATCCTTTTAATAATTTATCTTCCATCTGCGATACACCCCCTTTAGAGATATATTCTATAAATGTCTTGGAAATCCTTCTTTAAGTTATCTAGTTCTTGGATAAAAGATTAATCTATATTATTTATTCTCTCTGTCATCCCTTTTAACTTATAAGAATCTTCATTAATTCTACTTATCAAATCTTGCCTTGATTCTATATATTTTTCTAATGCATATTCTTTTCTTGGCAATAATGCATTGTCTAAAAACTGTTGTATAAAGTAACTTATATAATCTGCTAATTCCCCACTTAAATTATAATACTCATCTATATCACTAGAACCATAAGCTATTTCAGCAAGCCCTCCGCTTATAATTTTATCTATCTTTGCTTTATATTCTTTTATCTCATGAATATCATACTCATTTTTGACACTACATATATATTTATCAAAATCCTTATAAATCTCTATTATTTTATTTATTAATGGTTCAGTTTTACTTATTATTAAATCAGCTGAAATTTCTGCACTTTTATTTTTAATTCTCCAAGAATCTGTATCAAATTTCCACTTTATTAATATATCGTCTATTCTATCATTATATTCCCTTGTCATGTTCTTATCTTTAAACCAATATACTTGGCAATTAAAATTTGTTCTTCTCAAATCAATTTCATTGACATATACATAACCATATATATGCTGAGCTTCTTTATATTTCCTTAAAATATTATCGTATTCCTTTTTAATGATTAACCTGATTTCAGACTTTGTGCGAACTCTTTTTAAGTCAATATCTATGAAAATTTTCCTCGTTTTATAATTGTACTTCTCCTCATCCACCTTCACCTTATAATCAGTAACTATTTTGTCTTCTGCTAAATATTCATTATCTATTTTTATCATTTCTGCTTTCTTTTCTAAACTTACTAATATCGTTCTATCATTAACCCCTAAGCGTTCATATAATTCTAATTTTATTAATCCTTTATATTCAACAGGAATAGAGATGGTTTTTTCTATATATTTTGATTCTAATGTTCTTTTATTATTTCTAATAATATTATTACCTTCAACATCATATCCAAATAATACACTTATACCATCCTGTATAAATGCACGTTCATTGCTTATAGCATAAGAATCATTGATTACTATATTTTTTTCTAAAGCACTTTTTAGTTCATCCGATGTTAAATCAGTTTCATATTTTTCATTATATTTTATAAGAAATTCATCTAATTTATTTACATCTATAGTAGAAAGATAAGAAATTGCCTGAGTTGATATATCTTCTATCCCCACTTTTTCTAATCCATTAATAATAAATACATTAGTATCTTCATTGTTGATTTTGGAAACAGCAAAAAATAAAGCTATTATTGGACTTGAAGTAATATCTAATATTCTTGTAGGAAGTCCATAATGTTGCATTTTAAACAAATTAACCATATCATTTTTATCAAACTCACTTCGATATTGACTTTTTAATTCTTGTATCATTAAATATTCATATTTCATTAATCCCTCATCTCTAAATAAGCTGGGGATAATTTTCTTGTACTTAGCTAACTGACCTCTAAAATAACTAGTCCCTTTGAATGGCTCAATAATTTTTAAGTACTCATTTAACGATTTTACTTCTATTGATTTATTCATTTGCTCTCTCCTTAATTATTTAACTCTAACACTAATCTATTTTTAATACTATACCATGGGCATCCGAAATAATCTCTAGATGCATTAATTTCCAGCAAATCTCCACAATATTTGCTAACTCTTCATAATCTTCAATCTTCTTTAATGGGTATTTACTATATAGAAATTTTAACTCAGAACCTAACTGAGAAAACACTGTATAAAACTTTTGTAGCTTACATACCTCATCAACCATAGTCATTAATAATTCAAGACTTTTTAAATCTTCTGTTTGGTTTAATAATGAACAAATATCAGTCATTACTCTTAGTAATTCAAAAGAGTGTATTTGAATGTTTTTAAAATATTCTATAGCATTATTATCATTACGATACTGGTAAAGATATTTATCAATATAACTTTTATTACTTTTTATCATCCTATTCAATAGATTAAGACTATCATTTAAAGATTTAGCATAATCTTTTGTAGCTGCAGATAAACATTCTGCTACATATTCACTAAACAGGACATGAGCATGACTTGTAGATACTTCTGAGATATCTCCTATGTATTTCCCTAAAAATCTATTTTCAAAATATTTGTAATTTATATGATTATCATGTATATGACATAATTCGTGATGTATTATATTAATAGAACTCTTAGATAGCTCCTGATCGAATAAGCTGTTTATAATATTTTTATGAACAAATATAACATTCTTTAATTGATTGTTAGCAAAGAAAGCTATAGTTTTAGCACAAGCTACTGCATGCTCATTATTCGTTATTTCTACTTTTAGTCCTTTAGAATTTTGAAATTCCATTACTTCTTTTACTAAATCATCTGGAATTATCATCTCTTTTAATGTTGAAATATCTAAGTTACTGCTAAGTTTCTCAACTAAACTATGCAAGGCTTTATTTATCTTATCTCGTTTGTCACCTTCATGCACATTATTTTTAATTTCAAACATATTATTTCTCCTTAGCTTTCCCAAATAACGAATGAATCTAGTTTTAATCTTAATTCAGGAAATTTATCTTTTATATTTTCAAAATTAGAATGATTATATAAAAAATTACACATATCAATAATTCTATGTTCAAAAGCATTTATTAATTCTCTTGGTAGCGTTTCTGTATTAAACTCATCTGGAAATAAATCTTGCCAAACCGAATATCTGCCTAAAAATTGCATAATACTATATAAAAATTGTATTGGATTATTTTGATTATTTATTAATTCTTCTTTTAAATTTTTAAAATGATGTGGGCACTCTATATCCATTATATATTGGGCTTCTTCCTCTTTAGTTTTGCTATCTTGAATAAATCCTTTTATTATTTTTCTATAAAAGTAATATCCTTTTCTTCTAGCATGAAATTCGGTCCAAAAATATAGATCCCTAAAGTCATTAACTTCTTCCATTTGACTTAAATGTTCGATATTATGATACTTTGCGAAATCATAAAAATCATGTATATGAGTTAATTCATGGATTAAAGTACTAATAAACAGCATACTATCATCTATTGTACTATTTGAAATAAGGATATAAGGTTTCTCATTTAAAGTAGCGGGTAAAACTAATGTCCCATTAAGCCCTGATATAAAACTTTTTCCTTTTTCAACATCGGCTATATCTTTTTCATTGATGGCTAACTCTAATCTCCTTTTATATAAATCATCTGTAAATTCTACTTCTACATCTATAGGTTTAATATTTAATTCATCATAATAAGTATTGATTGCATAATATGCCATCTTTTTAATAAAAGCACTATCATAATTGCTCATCTTCGTATCTTCCATTCCCGTACCCTCCTCAGCCCTTTACCCAAATTATACCATAACTATGACTTATATAAACAATAATAAATTGAAAAAGAAGGGATTATCCCTTCTTTTTCAATGTTTACTTTATATTTTCCATCATATAATATATCTATCAATTTATTTTATCCCTTCCTCATTCTTAGAACTCCAATTTTTACGTTGAACAGATCCAATTAATCTTTCATATACAGAATCAAAGAATAAAATTAACTTTATATAATTCTGTTGAGTTCCATAGTCAACATCCCTACCATGCATAATTGCATGTCTCCCAAAATTTGAATTTAATTCTTCTTTATGCTTAAATCCTACCATTATTTCTTCTTCATACATTTTTCTTAAAAAATCTTCAAAAGAAATATCTCCAGATAAATCCGTATTGAATGCACTATTTATATAGCCTTTTAAATCTCTACCAGTCATTTTTCCTTTAGTATGCTTTACATCAGCTATCATTCCTTCTAATTGAGAAAATAAAAGTGGAATAGCGGCAGCATAAAACCCTTTTTCGAAACATTGAATCGATTCATCTAAAATTTTAAGTCGTTTGCTCAATTTATTTCCATTTTTCCACTTCAAGTACAACTTGTCTCTAATATAAGCTACATCACATTTTTCAAGAAAAAAATTGTCCACCCTTTCTTCAATACTTAGTTTATCCTTTTCAAAATCCGAATACATATCTGAGATCTGCTTCATTTGTTCCAATGTAATAGTATAGTATGGCGGGTAATTAAAATGTGCACATATTTTTATAAAGTTTGCTAAGGATTCCAATTCTAATATAATTTTTTTATTTTCAATCTTTGCTTTCTCCAATAATTCTAAAACTTTATTATAGGCAAGTTCAAATTCTTGCAATTCATCTACATCTATACACTGCCTTGCTTTTATTAAACTCATTGCTAAATCATCTTTTATAGAATATATATCCTTCTTAAATTCATTTAATATCATCCTTAATCCTCCTTCTAGTTTTAATGTGGATAATTATTTACTTTCATTTATTTTTAATCAAGTCTCTTAGTATATCTTGTAAGCACCCATCCTATTTCTCTTTCATCCGTATATAAATTAGTATAGCTTATTTTAGTCCAATTCCTATTTTTATGCTCAATTTTAACTAAATCTCCGAATCCTAGATAATACTTTATTTCACTTTTCATACTGCTTGTTCTCCTTACTTCTAATCCATCTTTCACAACAATTCTAATTACATTGTAAAAACTATTATCAACCTCCATAGTTCTAACTATCTGTTTAGTAGATTCTACCATGTATTTAATATCTATGTTAGCTGGAGTATAAGGACTAACAGAATTAAATATAAATGTTATAAACATCATAACAATGCTTGATAATACTCCACTAACGACACTTTCCATTAAACCACCTTTAGTACTATTTTCCTTGATTACCGCTATTAATTTATTTATAATAAAAACAATATCACCATTTTGTTTTTGAATGGTTAACTTTATATCCTCTATTTTAGAATCAATTATGACTTGTACTTCTTGTAAATCTATTTCATCTTCCAATCCTTCATGAAATTCAAATGTACCTACATTGGGTAGTTCAGGAATCAGTTCATTTATATTAAAGGATATAATTGAAGAAAGATTTACCATGTTTTTATTAATCTCTGTAATTACTGAAGAAAGGCTCTTCATAGACTCTGTAACTATACTATTATAACTTTTCAAAAAATCATTTGACATTAGTTCCATATTAGATTGCCAAACTTTCATTGGAGCTACAAGTTGTTCTATCTGTCTTTTGTATGTATTTTGCAACCCTCTCATCATATTATTAATGTTGCCTTGATAACTATCTTGAATGCCTTTAAAAGTTTGAATAGATAATCTATTGATGCTATCCTGATAATAATTTTGAATATTTTTTGTCATTTCAATAGATGTTCGAGTAAAATCTAAAATCTCACTATCAAATATCCTAGCGTATCTTTTCCCAATATTTTCAACCATCATAGCATTTTTAATTGCCTTATTAATTCCAGTATTAAACACCTTATCATATCTCAACCCCATATTTTCAATCGCCAAAAAATTTTTCTTCATCTTATCAATTTCACTTATGCATAATTTAGATTGTATGCCTAATGCTTTATCTAAATTTGGACTTTTCCCAAGTTCTTTCTTATCTTCCATAGCATTTCCCCCTATTTTCTACTTCCCAATCTTTTACCCAAATTATACCATATTAATTTATAATATATCATATAAAAACAAAACTCACTTAATTTCTTGCCATATATCACAAAGTGCCTAAACTACGAAATAGAAAACACCGTAAAATCCATTTCTGAATAATACGGTATTTGAGACATATACTTTTAAATTTAATTATTTATATTATTTTTTACTAATTTACCAACTACCTTTTTTTCTATTAGTCCTTCTTTTAAAGAAGATTCATACTTGGGAATTTCCTCAGCATCAATTATATTATGAACAACTTCAATACACTTTTTAATTTTCTCTAGAGTTTGCCTATTAGCAATCACCTGTTCTTTCCAATCACTACTTACCGTTATATTATCCATACTATCTACATGAAGAAATACTTTATCTCCACCAAGTAAATCTTTTTCATTGTGAGCTATATATTGATTTCTTAATTGCATAATATAATCATGTGTTTCTAATAAATATTCTGTATCACCTTTGAAAAATTTACTTTTTTGCAATGAGGATTTACCTTTTGTTGCATTAAACCACCTTGCATATAATACAATTAAATAATGAAAGCTTATTTTTGCTGAAATAATTTCGGCCTGATATTCTGATAACATATATTCCTTTGAAATATTATTCTCTAATTCTATAATAGAGTCTATCAGATCATATGCTTCTCTTAGATTTCGTCTTATTGTATTGTAATCCCTATATCTCCGAAAGTTTACAAGTACATTTTTATCTTCTTCTGATAAGATATTTTCATTTAATTCAATTTTCAATATACTTCCCCCTTTTCACCTTTTCACCTTTTCAATACTACTATATCATATTTCCCCAAAATTAGGCATATAAAAACAAGGCTCACACATATCAGCGATGAACCCTGTTAATTAATTATCTTATCAAGTTAAAAATATTTTACATCTTTCTAAGCAATTTGTTTTAGTAAAGGTAGAAAACTAAATCTTTTATGATTTTACACCTTTATTGATTTCATTTACATAATAGAAGATAATTGTCTTTGTAATTCTCTCGCTAATATACTACTGTCAACATCATCTTCCATATAATTTCTTTCAATATTCAATAACTTGTCAATTTTAATTTCTTTTCTATTATTAGCAAATGATTTAGAAGAAGATTGACTTATAGGTCTTGCATAAAGTACTTCAATTAAAGACTCAAGTTTAGTCGATAAATCAGGAGGGAAGGCTAACTCCCCAGGCATCATTTCAACGGCACCATAAGATAGTGATTTGCCACCTTTGTGCATTTTAGGAAGGTTTTTAACGTATTCTTGTGCTTGCATATAATTCATTCTATGGAGGCTATCAGCAACATTAGGTTTAAATCTAGTAAGTTCATCATAGAGTGATACAGCTCTTTGAGCTGCACTTTTATCGCCACCATATTCATACTGTTTTTTTAAGTCTACAATAGAACTTGCAAGCCTATATATTTGGGCATTATTTGAATTATAAGTCTTGTCATAAGCATCTTTGGCAAAGTCATCGACTCCACCTAAAATATTGTCAACAGATCCATAATCAGCATTTCTCAAAGCATTTTCCAAAGGAATAAGATAATTCTTTTGAAATTCCTCAAACATACCTTTTGACATAGTAGAAGCTAAGGCAATAAGATTAATACTATGTTCATCAAAAGCTATCTCTATTTGTTTATAGGATTTATCAAGTTTTTCTCGTTCCTCTCTAGCAGTATCCTCAACAGACTTAACCTCATCTTGTAGTACCTTTTTCTTATCTTCAAGAGATTGCTTTTTAAGGTCAACTTCTCTTTTGTGTTCAGCTTCATCAATCTGTTTTAAGAGTTCAGAAACTTTCTTTCTAGCATCTTCAGATGTTCTAACTTGCCAGTAGGCTAATTGTTCTTTAAGGTCAGCCATTTTTTTATCGTGGTCATATTCATCTTCCTGTCTATTAAGAAGTTCTAACTCTTTTTCAATGGCTTTAATTTCATCTTCATGTATAGATTTCTTCTTTTTAGCTTCTTCCTCGATTTGTTCAATCCTCTTGTCGTGAGCTTCTTTGATGGTTCTTTGTTGGTCTGAAATTTGCTTTTTATATAAATCAAATAAATTCTCGACCCTAGATTGTTCCTCGGCCAGAGTGGGAGCTTTAACCTCATATAATTCACGATACTTTTTAATCTGTTCCTCGACACTTAAGATGCCTAATTTAGTTAGATGTTTAATTGAGTTTTCTTCCCTAGAAAACGAGTCTGTAATAACTTGATTTCTTAACTTATATAGATTAAGAGTAGCTTGTTTTACGGCTTCAATATTATTACTTTGATTTTTTCTAACCCTTTCCCAAGCTGCAATTTCTTCTTCAGCTGAAAGTTCATTGAGATTTTTCTTCTCATTAATCCAGTTAATTGAATTTTTTAGTCGCTCATTTATTAGAGATTTTTCGGCAGAATAAATCCTTTTATTAATATCAATGAGCTCATCTGATGTTATGACATACTTAGATTTAATTTGATTTAGAGTAGCTATTTCATCTTCTATTGTTAATTCATTAATATATTTTTTGTAATCAAGTATCTTTAATGCATTAGCCAGAGCTTCATTTTCATATTTCTTCGATTTGGTCGACTTGGTTGAAGTAGGTTTAGCCTCTCTAACATTCGGAACATACTTATTACTATCCGACAGATTGGATGAAGTTTCAATAGCTTTATCAGCCCAATCAGATAATTCTGCATCTAATTCACTTAATAATTTTTCTTGTTCACTTGCCAATCCATATAGTGCATTAATTTGTTTTTCACGTTCTTTAATTTGTTGTTCTATATTAGTAAGACCGTATTTTTTATTTATTCCAACTATAGTTCTACCTAAAGTATCGTTACTCCAACTATTTTTACTTGCGTTTGCTCTAGTTTGCTCAATTTCACGTAATGCTTGATTGCTCTCCAACTTTAATGAATTTAATTCAGCTTTCGCGATATCTAATTCATTTCTTGTCTGCCCTAATAACGACTCTTGGTCTACATAGGCAGATGCAGTAGCTTGCATTTTAGTTTGATATCCTTGTGCAATAGCTTGTTGTTTTAAAGCTGAAATATTATCAAATATAGCTTGAGTATTGCCTATAACCTTGCCAGTATTAGCATCTATTTCTAACCCTAAATTAGAGAAAGATGTATTCAATTTATCGGCTATATCTTTTAACTGTGCCTTTTCAGACATATTGATATTTTCTTTTTCATTTAATTCAACCAATTTATTTGCTAAAGTTTCGGAAGTTTTAGCTTGTTCCAACAAGCTTTTTTCAGTTTCCCTAGCCGCTTCAATTTGAGAATTGAAAGATTTTGTTAATTCTTCTTGTTTATCTCTAAGCCCATTAGTTACATCTGTAGCACTGTTTAAGTTGTATGCATATAAACCTATTGCACCAGCTACAGCAGGGATTATAGCTAGTAACTTAGTCCAACCAGGTAAAACACTAATAGCGGCACCTAGAGTAGCATCTACACCAAACATACCACCAACAGATTTAATTGCTTTTACAGCAGCTAACAATTCTAATGCAGTAATAATTAAAGCTCTTCCTTCTTCATCTATATCCGTTAGTCCTTGAGTAACATCTATAGCTTTATCTGTTATATCTTTTAATATGTCAAGAAGCCCCGCATCACCTAAAGCAACAGCTAATTGTTCGGCAGAAGTTTTTAATGATTGGTATTTCTTTTCTAGAGTATCCATGGTACGAGCATTTTCAGATTGGGAATATCCAGCTGCATCCATCATATTATTTAAAACACCTTGTGCATCGGCTAATCTTTTTATTAAAGAAATAAAGTAGTTCCTCCTGTAAGCACCAGCTGCACCTTGTGCGATATCTCTTTTCTGAACATCTGTCCAAGTTTCACCCATTCCGATTAACTCGGTAATCTCACCGCTTAAAAGTCCAGCGTCATCAGCGGCCTTTACAAACCCATCTTGGATATCTTTACTAGCAGAATCCCATTTAGAAGATATATCTTGGAATATCTCCCATGCCGGTCTAAAGTTGGTTTCCAATTCATCTGTAAAAGATGAAATACCAAGACTTTTTAAAACATCTATAGATTTATCTCTTTGTGTAAATACAAGTATTGATTTTAAAGCATTCCCTATCTCTTTTCCAGTTGCTCCACTAGCTTCACGCATAACAGTTAAGAGAGCAATATTTTGGTCTAACGTCAAACCAAAATCTCTTGATACCTCAGAAGATTTTAATAACCCATCAATTAAATCTTGTGATGAAACAGTGTAGTCATCAGCAATTTTATTAATTTTATCAAGTAAAAGGGGTAAATCGGCAGATGTCAATTTCCATTGATCCATAATGCCTATTAACGATTCTGTAGAGTTCTTAGCATCTAATTCAGCAGTATTTAATGCCAATAGGGAAGTTTTAGTATTATCTAAGCTATCTCTGACTCCATATCCAGCCTGTGCCCACCTTAAAGCTATATCTTGAACGGTTTCAAAAGTCTGTCCATAATCTACACCTAACTGTAAAAGTTCATCTCTATAATCCTTAAATACAAAGGTTGCATCTTCCATAACTCTTGAGATTTCAACCATGCCCATTTCGACTTCGGATATAGTAGATATAGCCTCTTTTGCACCTTTCATAGCACCATAGAATAATGAGCCAGAAAGGAACCAAGATGATCTTCTTTGATATTCTGAGTCAAGTATATTAGGTCCTTGATCTGCAATTTCTGTTCTAGTTTGGGCCTTTAATATATCTAGTTGTTCTTTTAACTGTTGTGTTTGCTTAACTTCCTCAGCAGATAATTTACCTTCGGCTTGTAGTCTTGATTGAATTACGGATAATTGTTCTCTTAGAGTACCAGCTTGCTTAGAGTATTCTTCGCTTAATCCTTTTGCAGATGCTCTATGTTGAATAGATGCAGCTTGAGCCTTCATCTGTTCAAGAGTACTTTGTTTCATTATTTCTATATTGTCTTTTAGGGTGTACTTCATTTTATTAGCTTCAGCTTGAGCAGTTTTAAAAGCATTACCATATTGGTCAACTATGCTTTTATTACCTAGCACCTGACCTAATTGAGAAGAAAAAACATTATTAATATCCTTTGCAGACTTCATGGCATTAGCTTTAAATTGGGCTAATTCTTTATTCAAATCTACTACAACTTTTTCAAATTTCACTGTTGAAGTAATAGCAGGGTTATAATCTAAACCAAGGGATTGCATTATTTTTATTGCATTTTCATCATTCATATAATCACATCCTTACTTATAAATTCAATAGTTTTAAATTTTACCTAATTCTTTTTTAGGGGCCATGGCCCCTAAATTTCTTTTATGCCTTCTTCAGAATTAAGTTGCACAATCAGATCATTAATTTCAGCTTCTTCTGTAACTAATTGATTATATTCAGTCACCAATCTTAAGTTTTGCTCTTGTAACCTCATCTTTTGCATTTGAATATCTCTTAATTTTGATTCAAGCTGATTTCTATCCATAGTAGTTTTAATATTTTCAGTAATTACCACTAAGTTGTTTTCTATCACAACATTTTTATTTAATATCTCTTTATTCATCTGTAGTCCTCCTCTAAGAATACATAATACTTCCCATAACATCTCCATATCTATCTCTAACAACAATACCACTTCTTGTGATATCTATATATCCCCATCCAGATCCCCATGATTGGAAATATCCTTCAAGGTTCATCCCTTTTACAGTAGCCCCCATAAAATCAACTACACTAGCACTAATATCTAAATAAGCACCAGCATTGCCGCTAGTTGTAAAGTATCCTGAAATTGTAGGACCTCCACCAAATCGTATATAAGTATCTCTGTCAAAGTTATTTCCAATATCTAAATATCTATTAACTTGAGATATATTTGTGGTAATTTGATCTGCCGAGAGAACCCCTCTAATGTTAGCAGCTCCAACTTCCAAGTATCTAGCATATATATTTGTAGTTCTTATGGTATCTTCAGTAATAGTAGTGATATAATAATCGTCTGGTATGAAAGGTTTGCTACTGACTTGACCCCATGATATAACAGCATTAGATCCCATAGTAACATTGCCACCAACTACTAAGTTTTCAATTTGAGCAGTTTTTATCTTGCCATATAAAGTACTAATATTAGTCGCATATATATTAGGAGTCCAAACACCATTCGAATCGATATAAGTAGCTTTGATTTTATCTAGAGCCACTTGACCAATGTTAGGTTGATTGGTGACATTACCCCAGCTGATGTAAGCATTAGGACCCATCCTAATATTATCGCCGACCACCAATTCATTAACTTTTATCTTGTCAGCACTAATACTGTCATATTCCAAACTATGCCCACTAAGCTTACCATTACCATTAAACTTGCCATCAATAAATTGAGTAGTTCCAAAAGATGCTTTTAGTTGTTCAATTAATCTTTCCTCTGGGTCGCCTATATCTAATTCACATTGCCAAGGTTGGAACAAATTATATTTATGCCTAATAATTCTTGGCCGTGGACTATCAGGAGCAATATCAGGGTCAATTATATCAGCCATATCACCTAAAGAAAAATCTTCATGTTCATATTCAGGAAGAACACGAACATCAACTAACTTTACTTTATATAAATATCTAGGCCTACAAATTAATTCTAATTCGGCCCTAGCCTTTTCCAACAATTCTTGTTGGTCATAAATATCTTGATTTTTATAAACGCCAGTAAGCACACTAAGAGTATAGCTATTGTTAGTAATATACTTTTTACCACCATTCACTATAGCAATATCTAAATCATCATGGCCGAAGGGATAAAGTTTAGTAACAATCTTATTGGATTGAGTTCTAGTAATATGTTTTAAGTTTTTTCTATACCTAACTTGGAATCCATTATAAGTTTGCCATTTTCCAGCATCCCTTAAGTGAATAATCTTATTGATACTATCGAATACAAGATAGCCACCCCAAATGTCTTGAATCATTTTAATTAATTCAAGCCTGCTAACTTTTTCAGCTTCTAAATCACGAATACCAGTTACATCAACAGTACCTAAAGTCCAGCCAGAATCTTGTAAGATAGCATATAGAGCATGGCCAGCAGTACCAGTAGCATATCTACCACCAGTTAGATTACTTCCACCACCAACAATAATTACTGCAAGGTCGGCAGGAGGACGGGCAGTGGCATCGTTAGATATAGAAGGCTCAACATAACTTGTATCTAGTTCGTACCATTTTTCAACAGCCATAATCTTAGTCCAGAGTGCATTTTTATCATCTCTAACAGTGTCTATAGCTTCATCTTTTCTAAGAATGTAAACTCTACCATCAGCCCATATTTCACATTCAGGAGTTAGTTCTGCAATCTTTTCAGAAGTAGCAGGAAGGAGGAACTCGAGCGTAGATTCTCCGTTAAGTCTTGTGTCTATATAGGAATCTTTAAGCCCATCAGCTTTAGGGGATATATGAGCGGTAGTTTTGCCATTTGCTTTTATTTGTATGTTTTTAGGTATTTGCATAAAATCACCTCTTTAAATCCATTTATTACGCCATTTTATCCTATTCTATACCATTAAGTCCTTTATCAAGTTTATCTATTAGTTGGTCCTTTGCTAAATTGCTTAGTAAGGAATTCCTTATAACAAATTCCTTTAAGTACATTATTTCTTTCTTATCAACGTCTATTTCTCCATAATTAATTAAACTCATGGCCCACGAAATCATCTTCTGAGGATCTCCTTCTGATGATAATGCTAGTATATTTGCAAGTGTATCATCCATTTTAGCATTAAGTGGACATCCTTCAAGATCAGTAAATTGATTATCAAAATTTAATTTCACATTTATCATTCCTTTCTCTCTACTGTAATTTCAATAGTTTCATTATTTCTTCATATTGCTTTATGGTAATCCTGCATATAGCACACAATCTCTCTATACCTTTTTTTCTTATATTGGTACCTCTGTG
Organism: uncultured Tissierella sp.; assembly: GCF_902479755.1. Taxonomy (NCBI): domain Bacteria; kingdom Bacillati; phylum Bacillota; class Tissierellia; order Tissierellales; family Tissierellaceae; genus Tissierella; species uncultured Tissierella sp. The sequence continues at coordinate 35,068 of NZ_CABSQO010000033.1, forward strand.
CTTAGTTATATATAACTTGTGTTCAATATCACCCCAAGTCAAATCCTCAAAATATTTATACATAATCACCTCTCTAGCTTCACCTGGTAAGGCTCGAAATCCTATGTTAATTTTGTCTAGGACCATCTGAAGTATAAATAATTCTTCCCGTAACTTATATAATAATTGGTTATTCTCTTGTTCTAATTTCTTACGATAGTTCAAAGCTGTACTTGCTGTTTTATCACTAATATGGCCTTCTACACGCACCTTCACGCCATCAAAAGCTACACGCTTTAATGCTAAGCTTTCAATAAAATCATCTACATCAGTATCATCAATCCCCCTTTCTAATTCACATAGCTCATGCTTTATGCATTCAATAGCACCTTCTATATCCCTGTATGAGCCTAGCAATTTTTCCATCTCATAATACCTAATAATTTGCATTTATACCACTCCCCTACTATAATAGTATTATGGGTAGTAGTAAGAGTGGCTTGAGCTGCTTCTTTTTTTATGTTCATATATTTATTTTTAGGATATCTTAGACTTAACTTTTATGATTTCTTTCGTGGCATTGCTTAATAGGTACTCATATCCACTATTCATTTTATAGTGAGTGTAGGTAGCAACTTCATGCACTTGTTCAGCTAGATTTTCCATGCTATTCATTATAAAATTGAATATTTCTCTATTATGATAATTAAAAAGAAAATCAATTATCTTAGCACCTATAGGTTCGTCCAAATTTATGGTATCAAAGTACCTTTTAGTATGAAAATAATCCTTCACATCTGGTGAATTCCCATAATCTTTATCAATCGGAAACACATGCATAAATTCTCTAGGAGTAAGCATAGCAATTATTGATTGTATTGAATCAAAAAACTCAAAATCTTTTTCTAACTGAGCTTCATCTAATGTTGAAGGCATAGACCTGCTATTAGCTATTTTTACACCATATAATGCTGCCTTTTTAGCAAATCCATTTGTTTTATGCCCTGGATTGCTACAGTACTCTTGTGCCATCCTCTGAAATGCATTGATATATAAAATATGTTTCTCTAATAAGCTTTTATTCGACACATTAATTCCTTCCTTTCGTGTGACCTAAAAGGTTCAATTTAACATTGCAAATGCACCTAAAAAGGTCATTATTAATTATTTGTTACATGAAATGTTTATAATCATTACTTATGGTATTTTTAGATATCCAAATTGTTTCAATCTGTTTAAGCTATTTTCTACATCTTCATAGGTCAATACAGATATTGGCAGACTCTCCCAATCCTTAACAGTCATATCATCAATGGATTTTCCCGTTATCATCTAAAGCCTTTTCATCTTCATCAGGATTTGTCTTTATATCTTCAATTATCTCTTCAACACTTTCGTACTTTCTCTTGTCCAATTGCTCCTTAGTACATAGATATAAATATATCTGTCTATCTAAATAGATTAGCCTTGTATCTTCTATATGTGCTTGGGGAACGTAAAGTGCTCCTGATTCTATTTCTTCTTCGGATGGCATATATGGTTTTACCCAGATGCTATAGTTCATTCTATCAACTCCTCTCTTATTTAATATCTATTTACATAATGTGGTGATTGTTTATAGTTGGTATAGCTAAAATGATTTACATAATACAGTATCCCCGCTCGATAATAAACCTTTATATATAGAGAGAGAATAATATTTATGGTGAGAAAAATTTTTCCTACATTATATACCGTATAAGAGTATATAGCTTTATTTAAGCTAATCCTTTAACGTGTTACGCATAATGTTACATGAAATGTTTTTATCAATAAACTTATTGAAAATGATTTATTTTATAGTTTAACTTATCCTTATGTTAATTCTTGAATCCTCCTAAGATTTCACTTTCGTTTGGCTTTAATTCTATAACCCCTATATTTAATCGCTTTAGCAACTCTACATAATCCCCTAAGTATTTCTCTTGCTGTTCCATAGGCGGATTAGAGTTATACCACTCCTCGGCTTTATGAAATCTTTTTAATAGCTCGTTGTACTCTTCCTTGGTCATTAAGCTCCCTCCTTTAATCCCAAGGTGCCCTTTCAGCCGTTGGGCTGAACCCTTCAATGATTTGTTCTTTATAAGCTATTTCAGACATTATTTTTTCCCATCCATACACCTTAGATTCGCTAGTTACACTGTTATAAAACCTTAATGTATTCGGACTGAAGAAAAACTTCATTTGTTTTCTTTGACCTGTTTCTCTATCCTTTAAACTAGTTACAATAGCATCACATTCCCTGTTATCTCCCCATACTCTTTCAACTGCTATTATGTTATCCGCCTTGTTTGGTATATTGTTACTACCTGAAATATCGGTCTTTTCTAAATTACCTGTTTGGCCCTCTACAATCTCTCTTTTTTCTTTATTTGGATGAGCTAATAGTACACAGTGAACTTTATTATTTATAACAAAATTTTTACATCGCTGAATGAAATTTGCTTGATCTGAAAATAAACTATCTGCGTTTTCTTCTAAGATTGCCATTAAGTTATCTATTACGAATAATTTAACTCCATATCTTTTGGCTGCTAATTCCATAACCTCAAAGAATTTGTCTAGATTACCTGTAATCTCTTGTTCGTTTCTATCATAAAGAAACAGCTTACCTTTATGCCATTCTTTAATCTTTTTTATTACCTCTGGCTTAGGCTCAACTTTATCTCGATATTTGGTGACTATAGTTCTCAAATACTCCTTTTTATTGCCTATCATCTGCCTATATAACCAGTCTTGTATCTTTATATCTGACATTTCCCCACTGTATAAGAAGGTTTTTACACCTTTTTCTATACAATGGCTAATAATTTGGCTTATGAATGTTGTTTTTCCTTCTCCATTTCTCCCAAAGATTACTGTCAATTCTTCCATTTTCCAATCTTCTATATGGCTGTCATATTCATAAAACCCAGTTTCTATTGTGTCCCCTTGAACCTTTATAGCAGATTCATACTCTAAATCTGCTAAATCTATTAAACCTAAGGGCATTTGATTTAACGCTTGCTTTATTAATTCTTTTATCTTTTCAGGTCCATCAAAATATAGGACTTCATTTGCATCTTTTCTGTCTGCCTGTATTATTTTTACATTGTGCAATTTTCTCTTAATGTTATTTGCCATTTCAATTCCAGGAGCATCATTATCAGCAAATATTATAAATTCGGGTATATCTTGCAACCATTCCCAACAATGATCTATCCATTTTAAGTTACTTGAACCACCAGGTACGGATACTACATTCTTATATCCACTTTGCCAGACCGCCATTGCATCTGGTTGCCCTTCAGTAATAACTAATGGTTTGGTCTTATCTATATGCCACATTCCCCAAAGGATTGATTTTGTATTAGGTTCACATCCACCTTTTATCCCATCCTTACCTAATCCCCTATAAGATACGTATATGAGGTCACCTTTATCATCAAAGTATTGAAATGAATAAACTTCTGATTTCTTAATTACCTTGCCACTCTTCTTGTCGTTAATTTCCCATATATGTTGTTTAACTCTCCAATAATCTAATGTTTCTTTAGTTATTTTCCTTTTGGCCATATAGTCAATAAAAGGTTGTTGCAATTCTTTAACTTTTATATTAGGGAGTACAAATTCTTGTTTATTTGTTTTTAATAATTCCACTGGCTTTCCTAATAATTCTCTTACCTTATCCATTGCTTCTATAAAGGTCATGTGTTCAAATTCCACATAGTATCTGTAAACATCAATTTGTCCACCACACCCAAAACATTTCCACATAAACCCTTTATCATACCAGCTCATACTAGGGGTTTTCTCTTTGTGTAATGGGCAAGATATTTTCTTTTCTCTATTTTCTCTTAATCCTAAACCTTGCAATATTATATCTTTTGCTCCGTTTCCCAATTCTTGCTTTAGTTCTTGTGCATCCATTACATCCAAGGCTCCTCTCTTTCACCTAGAATACTTTCACTTGGAGGTATACCTATTCGCGAATCTTCTTTTTCATTTTGAAAATATTGTTCATAATATTTACCACCTTCCTCATATTCACTACAAATAAGATGAGTTCCTCCATATACCTTTTGTCCGAAAAATTCTGCAAACCCTCTTGATTTTACTGGGTACTGTGAACTTTTAGTCTTTTCAACTACTATTGCATGTCTTCTTAACAATTCCTTGCAATACTTAATGTCATACCCATTGTCTTTTATTGCCTTTTTAATTGCTTTAGCCATATCATTTGTGTAGGATCTGTGCTTTATCAGATTAAGTGTAAAGTAAAAGTCGAAAATAGATTTATAATCATTTACTGTTTCTTTAGATTTTTCTTTCTTTCTTTCTTGGTTGTCCATTTCGCCAATAGTTTCATTGTCTATTTCGCCAATAGCAATATTGTCTGTTTCACCAATAGCAATATTGTCTGTTTCACCGTTGTCTAAATTGCCATTGTCTATTTCGCCAATGGTGTTTTGGACAATATCTATCCGCCAATCTTTTAGATCTTTATTAAATCCAATTTCTCTTGTTTTCCCTTTGGTTTGGTTTGATAACAAAATTTTCATATCAATTAATTTTTTAACTTCTCTCTGTATAAGTCTAAAATCACATCCGGTTGCTTCTGTTAAAAAAGTAAGTGACAACTGATGTGATTTTCTTTGAAATCCATAAGTGTATCTCCATACTGTAAAGATAATTCTATATTGTGTGGGTGAAAGTTTTACTCTTGCCATGGCCTCAAGTATTTCATTTGCTATTCTAGTAAATCCATTCTCAAGTTGAGGACTGCTCATTTCACCACCTTCTTTTTTTACGCCATTTTCTTTTATTTATTTCCCTAGCCATGTGATGGATATATTCGTTCTTATCTTTTGAAGCATAAAGTCTATCTATATCTGAATTATTTACTACTATTGGATTATGAGTCATATCATCGTATAATGCAGCAAGCTCCTTGGCTATTATAAACTCTTCTTTATTTAGCATTGATTTATAATATTCATATTTCATATTCTCACCTGCCTATAAACTTCTACCTTCTAAAACTGCTTTTTCCAGCCATTCACTAAATAGTTTAGCGTGAATTTTCTTGTGAGTTCCAATGGTTACAACTGGGAATGTATTATCACTTCTAATTAAACCATATATGGTATTTATTCCTAATCCTGATAACCCAGATAATTCCTTTGGGCTTAATAATTGTTTTTGTGTATTAGCCTTTTCCATTCCTATACCTCCTTTGAGTTATTTTGAGTTTTTACTTCTTCAATAGCTTTGAATATTCTCTCTTTTTCGCTTCGTGGAAGCTCTCTCCTGAGTCTACGAGAAAAATTCCCGTCTTGAATTCCTAATCGCTCAGCTACTTGCCAATATTTTATATTGGAATCTTCAATCGCTTTTCTCACATCTAAGTTTTTTTTCATTGTTTTTCACTCCTTATTTTGTTTTAATATTGTCATTAATGTTGTTGTTTGATATAATGATAATACAAATAAGTCAGTTATACAAATCGCTTAATAACTGACATTTTGAAAGAAAACTCTATTTTTCAATACTTTAAGGAGTGAATTATATGACTAATAAACCATTAAATAAAATAATTTTTTTCCCCGAAAATAGGTTGCATTCAAGTAAATTCAAGTGGTATAAGGGTAATTGCAAGATTGATAAAATCGAAAACTTGTCAGTTATTAGCCCTAAAAAAATAGAATTTTATACTCCTGATATTGAACGGGTAATAATTAATGCCGCAAATCTGGATTTATCAGATGATGGCAACGTTTTAGAATTTGTAAATAAATACGGATTATTAGGATTGGCCAGTTATTATAAAAAATTTTTCAATGCGGATTCGGGATATCCATATCCCACACATTCTAAAACATATGGAATTGATGAGGATTGGAAAATCGAAAGTATGCTAGATGGCAATCCTAATAATCCTTTCTTTAAAGAATATTATGAGCCTTTAACGCACTTTAAAGAAGCCATATCAAACTTTCAAGATGTTTGTCGAGTAATCTCTAACAATTTTCATGAAGCTACAGATATCTGGGATAGAGAGGTTTTTATTCAGCCTAATAGCATTGGGGATAAAGATCTCATCTCCATGCTTTGGCAAAATGAGTTACGATGGATTGAAAAATACAATAGTACAAAATTAGTCGTTGTAAATAACCTTGGAAAGCCTACTTTCGCTATCCCTGTAAATTCTTTACTTGATTATGCTTACTCTGCATTAGCTTGGAATATAGGTAATAAAAAAATTTTAAAGGAATGTAAAGCCTATTACAAAAAGGATTCAAAGATATGCAATAAGTTTTATTGGGATAACGGAAAGCAAAAGTTTTGTTCAAAAACTTGTACTGATAGAATGGCTAAATATTATAAAAGGTACGGAAAATAAAGAATTTAAGAAGGAGGAATGACAATGGCAAGAAAACCTAAGACTAACACCAGTATTGGAGAATATGATTATTATAGGACCAAACTTACTATAGGTTATGATAGTAAAGGGAAACCAATTATTAAGCAATTTTATGGTAAAAGCAAAGGAGAGGCAGAAGCTAAAAAATCGGAATATATAAAAGCTCTAGAAAGTGGAATAAACCCAGATTTAGCATCTTACTCTTTAGAAAGGGCTATGTACTCATGGTTATGGGATATAGAAAGATATTCAGGCCTTAAATCATCTAGTTTTGAAAGATACGAATCCATTTATAGAAATTATGTTGAAGGGTCATCACTTGGTAGACTTATCATGGCAGATATTAAGAAATTACCAATACAGAAATATTATAATGAATTACTAGAAAATGGTAAAAGCTATTCGGTTATCACCAACTTAAATAAACTACTTAAAAAATTCTTCTCTTATGCTGAAACTGAGGGTTATGTAGTAAAGAATCCTGTAAAGGGTCTAAAGTTACCTAAAGAGAATGAGGAATATATAGATGATGACCTGGATAAAAAGATAGAGACTTTCACCGTGGAAGAAGTAAATAAGATTACGGATTACTTAGGTCATACTAAATTAAAATATATAGTTCTATTTGCTCTTCTTACTGGTGCAAGGCAAGGAGAAATATTGGCATTAGAGAAAGACGATATACAAGACGGATTTGCAAGGATTAACAAGATTATAAGAAAGGTAAAAGTATTCAATGATGATGGTACATCTCAATATGAATTAAAAACCACTAAACCAAAGACTAAAACCTCTAATAGAGAGATCCCATTACCAGAAGTCTTACAAAATGAATTAAAGAAATTAGATTTATTGTTAAAAGAGGAACGATTAAAACTTGGTATGGCTTATACTGAAAACAATCTTTTATTCCCTTCAGCAACTGGCACTCATATGGATGATAAAAACCTTAGAAGGTCTTGGGAAAGAGCTTTAAAAGCTGCTGGTGTTGAGTATAAGAACTTCCACTGTCTTAGACATACCTATGCAACTAAGTTATTTGAAAATGGTACTTCAATATTAACTGTGAGTAGACTCTTAGGTCACAGCTCCATAAAAACCACTGAAATATATACTCATGTACTTGGAGATATTAAAGCTAAAGAAGTTGAATGCCTAAATGAAATGTTTAATTAAATAGTAAATCTTTAAAATAAAAAACCCTCTGGATATTTTTCCAAAGGGTTAATTTTATGGATTAATTTTTACACAAGGGTTAAAAAAAGGTTAAATTCAACATTTTTCCTTTCCTCAACCCTTGTAAATATCGGTATGGCGTACCCTGAGGGAGTCGAACCCCCGACCTTCTGGTTCGTAGCCAGACACTCTATCCAGCTGAGCTAAGGGTACAAATGGAGCGGGTGAAGGGGATCGAACCCTCGCAACCAGCTTGGAAGGCTGGGGCTCTACCACTGAGCTACACCCGCACAATTGATTATAAAGCTATTATATTAGTTAAAAAAATGAAGAATATATACTCTTCATAAGAATCTGTGGAGCGGAAGACGAGATTCGAACTCGCGACCCTCGCCTTGGCAAGGCGATGCTCTACCACTGAGCCACTTCCGCATGTATTTTCTTTGATTAAAATTGGTGGAGGAGACTGGATTCGAACCAGTGAAAGCTTAGCTAACGGATTTACAGTCCGTCCCCTTTAGCCTCTTGGGTACTCCTCCTCATCACTTAAGTGCCCTAAAGGACTACATTTTAGATTAATGGAGCTGGCGAGAGGAATTGAACCCCCAACCTACTGATTACAAGTCAGTTGCTCTGCCGATTGAGCTACGCCAGCACTTATTCAATTCACAATTGTCAGTTCACATTTCACAATTGAAAAATCAAACTTTCAAACCAAGATTTCTCATTTTGCTCAGAATGTTTCTTAATTGTGCATTGTGCATCGTGAATTACTAATTGATTAATGGCGACCTGGAAGGGACTCGAACCCTCGACCTCCAGCGTGACAG
>NZ_CABSQO010000034.1:0-41148 GCF_902479755.1 uncultured Tissierella sp.
TATTATCTCATGATTCTTAATGCATTTAAATCCATGGGATTATTGACCGCTTACAACCTATCCATCTATAGCTCTCCTAACTTTAACGATATTCTGTTGTTCAAAAATTTATATCAAATGATAAATTTGCCCCTTGGTAAATTACGGCTATTTAGCCATTATAAAAAGGCGCAAAGATATCCCTTTTGAGAATATAAGAAATTATAATATAAAATATAGTTAGCTGCATGGGTTTTCATTACAAGAATCCACTAATATAAGGCGCGATAAATAGAGCCTAAATTTTAGGCAATTTACCTTATATTAATTTTATTTAGTTTTATTTAATAACTAAATTGCGGATTCTTACTATAATAACACCCATCTTGCAACTCTCCTTTCTATTATTTAAAAGTATTATAACATGATTACACATATTTGTGAACCTCATATGACTAAAGTCACGTACTTCTAACATCACTATTAAAAGTTCCCGCTTCATCAAAAGGGCGATTTTGGTAATACAAAAATTAACACACAAGAACCGTCCCCTTGTGTCCTAGGGATATCATCTCATGTTACATCATACTTTTAAATCCATGAGATTATTAGACGCTTACAATGCATCTTTTATTGGACGCTTATCATTTAACGATGTCTTTTGGGTTTATATTAAAGTAGATGCCTTTCAGTCAAGATGCTTGTCTTTATAACCTTCTTTCCTTTAATTTGTAGTTTTACTTCTGCCTACTTTTATGGTATAATTCATTGGCGGAAGGCCATAATTTATATTAATTCACCTTGATATTATATAATAACTTTTTTATTTATAGATTGCTCTAAAACATTAGGAGGAAGATTATTTATATCCATACTGCTAATTTTTTGAAATGTATCTTTATCATATTTAACTATACAGTGATTATCCCAAATATATATTATTATGTATCCATTTTCAATAATTGAAATATTTTTATTCAATTCGTATTTTGGAGTAAAGTCATTAAGGGTGTCGCTATTATTACTATTTGCTGCCCATAATAAAGTCATTCTTAATGATTCTGCTAGTCTATAATAAATTATTGGTGATAATAAGCTTGTGTTTGGCATCCATGGATATAATGTATTTTTCATCACTGTATTTCTTTCGTTATCTAGTTTAATCATATCACTTGAGTAGTTATAATTAGCAAAGTTTCCTAAAAAATCATTATATGTACAAGGAATATTAAGCTCATAAATATTATATCTGTAAAAGTATTTGAAAGCATCTGATGATACATCTAATAAAAACCTATTTAAGTTAAATGTAGTGTCATACTGTTCATTGTAACTCAATAAAGAATTAATTGTTTTATTTTTCTTTTCTTCTGTTTCAGTAGGAAATCCTAATATAGTAGGTAAATGAACATGTATACCAGATTCAGAAAATATTTTTATATTATGTTCTACTATATCATAGTCAAAATCTTCTGGATACTTATTCATACTTACTAATACATCTTTATCGCCTGATTCATAGCCGAATCTAATTTCTCGTAATCCAGCATTATATAATACTTGACAATCAGTAGCACTATAAAAATTATCGAATCTTGTTCTAGCTTGCCAGAGTATACTGATTTCTCTATTTAGAAGTTGTACTCCAAAATCAATTAAATCTTCCTTAGTAATTGCTTCATCTTCAAACCAAAAATATTTGTACCCTATATTATAAAACCTATTAATGATTGTAATAGCATCTTCAAAAGTCTCATTTGCGTCATTAAATTGATATTTATATTTTTTATTTATTCCACAAAATGCACATTTGTGCCAATAACAGCTTTTATTAGCAAAGATACGCATATTCACTATTTTCGAAATATTGAATCGTTGTTCTGTATTCGGTTCATATGGCATTCTAATAAAATCATTCGTACTATATATTATCTTTTTGGGGGTTGTTTTTTGGATCTTATTATTATTTTTATTCTTGAACATAATATTTGATATATACTCTAATTTATCATAATTTTTAAAATTTTCCTCTACTAACTCTACAGTTTTATTACTACTATCTAGTATAATACAATCTATATATTCAAAAAAATCGTTATTTGTTTGCAAATAATCTTCTATTTTATTATATGAGAAATATTCAGAATCATGTGATTTTAATCCAACAAAGAGTTCACTATTTATTTCTCTTAGCAATTTAATAACTAGTAAACTAGAGTATTTTAAAGTGCCGTTAATCCATATAAAATCTACGTCTTGTAAATACGGAGAAATAAAGTTAGTTAAGAATTTTTTACACTCGTTATCTTCATTAACCTGTGCAAGCAACTTACTAAATGAGTTATCAATTCCTATGATACCTTCCTGTATAGAAATAAAAGTTGGATTGAAATAATATTTGCTTAATAAATTGCAATATAAAGTTAATGTTTCAAGTGCATAAAATAGTTCTTCTTGAGTTACTTGGAACGATACTAATTGTTTTAAAGAGTGTAACACATTATTTTCAAAGTTTTTTTTATTATATAATACTGCTTTTTCCCAAACACTAAGTTCGTTAATTTCAGATTTATCCATTATTTTAAGAATTTTTCTAATAAAGTCTACACTTAATATTTCTTTCCAAAAAAAAGTATTTAAGTTTTTAAAAAAATATGAACTATCGTTAACATTAGTAAGTTTTTCAAAATCTACAGGAAAATAAAGTTCGTTATGCAATCCTTCAATATTACTTATTTCTAATTTTTTCATACTATACCCTCCCACATAAAATAGCTTCATTGTAACTAACTATTTTTATTTTAATTTCTATATATATCAAAATCTTTGATAATTCATAATATGATCATATTGTGAATTAATTTAATTATAAAATAAACAATCTCTAGCTTATTATATTTAGTAATCTTCTTGGGTTATTTTCAAGTATATTAGTAATATCTCTGGCTGATATACCTATGGATTGTAATAGGGGGATTGTGTATTCAAACAAATAGTTGTATCCTAAGTTTAAATTACCCTGATTCAAACAAGGAGAACCATTTTTCCACTTCCAATTACAGTCAGAACTTAGTAATATATTTTTTGTGTATCCTTCAATAATGAGTGACTCAACAAATTTCATTATTGCTTTAGTTTTCTTTGATTTTGGTACTGTACCAAAATCATTTATCTGTAAAAAGCTTCCGCTATTTGCAATTGTTAACGCCTCTGAAATAAATTGCTCACTACTAAGTTTATTATATTGTTTTTCATAATGACATATCATTAGTAATCTAGGATTCACACCCATTTTTAAAAGTTCACAAAAATGATCATATGTATTATTTGGACAATGAAATGCAATAGGAAGATTAAACTCATTACTTAATTTAATAGCTGCGTTGATAAATCTACACTCATAATCTTTAAGTTGGTTTCTTGAGTTAGTTGCAATCTTTATTATCCCTGGTTTAATTTTTCTATTACTAATCCCTTTTATATATTTATTTCTTAGGCTTTGATATAGCTCTTCAACAGTTTTTCTTTTATCACTTGCTTTCACTTGACGACCACAATAGAACCCTATGCAGCATATAATTTCAACTGGAGAATTGTCAATAATATCTAAGTATTTATTTAAACTAGCATAAGGGGTTAAGTCTACAATATAATCTATATTATATTTTGATACCTTATCTAGTAATTTCAAAGCATATTTGGTATTCTCTTCTGTTTTGGAATATGGATAGAGGTTAAATAAATGTTCATGTACAAGTATATAACCCTTTGATTTAATATTCTTCAATTATCTTTCCTCCATGTAATGTTATTTTTTGCATTTTCTCATTAAGGATATCTCTATGAGTTATTATGATGCAGAACTTATCTTTACATATATCATCTAAGTTATGAAAAAATTTTTTCGTAACTTCATCATCTAACATAGAAGTAGGCTCATCAAACAGCAGTAATTCAGCATCTTTAATTAATGCACGTGTAAGGGCAAGCCTTTGCCATTGTCCACCAGATAGTTGAATTCCACCATCAAACCAGTTCCCTAATTGTTGGCGATAGTTGTATTTCATACTATTTATTAGTTTTTCTACACCAGTAATGTGAGTAATAGCTTTTACTTGAGGTATTATATATTCTAAATTATTATTGTTTAAACTTAAGTTTTCAAGAACAGTCAATTCATATTTATTAAAGTCTTGAAATAGAACAGAAATATTGTTTCTAAAAGTTGCTTTATTAATGTTTCTTAAATCAACCCCATTAATCAAAATTTCACCACTATATTCCGTATAAAGTCCTGAAAGTAATTTAATTATAGTACTTTTCCCAGAACCATTGACTCCCTTGATTATTAAGGGCATTCCTCGTTTCAAATAAAAAGATACATCTATTAATGCAGGTTTACTAGATTTTGGATATGTGAATGTTATATTTCTAAATTCAACTGAATCTATTCTAGAAATGTTCTCTCCATGTTCTTTTGAATACTCAAACATTGAATAATAATCATTTATATAAGGAATGTTTTTAACAAATGAAACCACTGACCTTGAAAATAACATAGTACTATTGTTTAATATGTTCATTATGCTGAAGTAAAAAACTAAAAAACCAGCATCAAAAGAATCATTACTCTCATAAATAAAATAAAATAAAAACATAACAATAAAAAATAAGTATATGAGTTGAAATGAAATCTCAAGCTTTATTTTTTTTGATATTAGGTCTCTTTTTTCTTTAAATAAATCCTTTTTAAAAAGTGATGCTTTCTTTAATATATAATTATTAGAATTATGTACTTTTAAATCTTTAACCAAATAATCCTTCGTCAATAAAGAAGTATAATAAATAATTTGTCTGTTTTTCACAGTATTTTTTAGCAAATATTGATATTCTATTTTATTGATTTCCCTAAAGTAAAAAATAGAAATAAACGGTAAAATAAATAATATAAAAATAAGTTTAAAATCAATATTTATTATTATAAAGATGCTTAGTAAAATTGCAGTCAATGATTCAAATAATGAGAAAATACCCTCTACTAAGTCATTTAGCCTAGTATTTATAAAAACATCAACTCTTTGAATTATATCGTAGGTGTTTGAATATTCAAATTTACTATAGTCAGTATCTGAACACTTTTGTAAATATTTTTTGAAAATTTCTATGCTGGATTTTTCTTTATAATTAAACTTAAGATATTCACAAGTATGTTTAAAAACTATCAATAGAAGTTGTATAATTATAAATAAGAAAATAAAATACAAAAGCTTGTTTTTATCGTTTAATGTATATATTATATTCTTCATTATATATGCAGCACTAATATTTACAATACTCATACAAGTTATGCAAATACATGTAAAAATAAAATAAACAATATTAATATTACAAATCGTCTTTAAGAAATTAAGGCAATTTTTAAAATGTTTCACTCAAGATCAACCCTTTAATTTTAATTTATCATGATTAATAATCATAATATGCTTCTTTTTATTATCAATTAATTTTTTATGGAATATCCAAGTCCTATAAAAATGCACTATAAACTTCTTTTGTTTTAAGGATTTTTGTGCTATACTATATTATTATATATTTTAACATATAATTATCTATTTTTTAAGTGTTTTATTAATTTAGTATTTATAGATTGTGAGGGTGAAAATGATACTAGACTTAGATAAGAAACTAAAACTATACATAAATAAATGGGTTTTGGATAGAGACAATTTTTTTTCTGATTTACTTTATTTCCAAATCCATATTACAAATAGATGCGGTAATAAATGTACTCATTGCTATTTCCATGAAATTCCTACAATGGGCGATATAGATTTTGAAGAATGTTGTGATTTTATTTTAAAAAGCAAAGATTTAGCAACTCGTCTTAATAAAAAACTAAAAGTTGATTTTATAGGCGGAGATCCTTTACTATATCCTCAAATTGATGCCTTAGTTGACTTCTGTCTTACAAATAATGTTACTTATGGGCTTAAATGCAATCCTAATGAGATAGTCAATAATTGGGAACGCATAGAAAGCGTAATAAATAATAGTAACGATATTATGTTGAGCATAGATGGTTTAGAACAAACTAATGATTATATACGCGGTAAAGGAAGTTTTAAAACAGCTTTAAAAGGAATACAATTACTTAAAGAAAACAATTCTATGGTACGTATTCATTTTACCGCATCAAAAAAGAATAACCAAGAAATAATTTCCTTATTCGATTTCTTGCTAAATGAAAATTTTATTATTGATGATTTTACATGGGGAAGGTATTGGAGTGCTTCCGATTTAGAAAATGTCTTAACAGAAGATGATTTAGTTATATTATTTGAAAAGAATATTGATTATCTTAATAAGGTGTTTTGCGATAAATCACATTTTTATTTTAACCAAGAAAATAGATTAGTGCCTAAAATTTTTTATAGCTTTAAAGAGCATTTATGGATACCTTTTTTTATTGAACATAATATATTAATCGATGATGTAATGAACCAAATATTAAAGAAAAAGGACTGTATAAACTGTACAGGAACTAAGGATATATATATAGTTGATCAAAAATTTAATATTTTTAATTGTCGGAAAATAGATACAACATATAATAACATTGATAGCTTCTTTTCTGGCAAAAGACACAAGTTATCTTTTAAAAATTATTTATGTAATGATTGTGTCTACGTAAATGTATGTAAAAGTTGTTTAGCTATACCTAAAGTAAGTTGTATTTATTACAAAAAGGAGGTTAAGTAATGGATAATATTAATTTAGGAGACCTTATGGATATTGATTTAGATTTTATCAAGCTATTTACTTCCCTACCAGGTTCTGGAATTAGTCCGATGTCAAGTGATGGTGGCTTCGACGGCGGCGGAGGCGGAGGCATCGGAGGCGGAGGTGGCGGCGGTGGCGGCGGTGGTGGCGGCGGTGGTGGCGGCGGTGGCGGTTCAGCTTGCTAGTGAGCCAACTATCTTCCACAAAAAGCCGTTAACTATTAATACTATTGTTACCGCTAGTTGTTAATTAAGCGTAGTTTATAAAATTTTTGATCAATATATAAATATAAAGGAGTTGTTGTAAAAACAACAGCTCTTAAAAAAAAGAGCGAGTCTGTTAAGGCTTGCTTTTTCTTTATTTGTAAGATTTAAAAGTAAGCGATAAATAATCACATGTATATATAATGAATGTAGCCAATATCACATCTAAATGGCTGCATTCATATTTTATCTAATTTATTTAATTTTACACACTTCTTGGACTTGCGGATTCCACGGAAGTAAATTATCTATTAGAATATTATCTTTAGGTAATGCAGCAAGTAAAAGTTGTAAGATTTAATCCATTTGCTTTTGCTGTTTCTCCTAGAGTATAAACTGTTGCACTTGCTGTTGCTCCTTTTGGACTTCCTGCGAAAAGCCAATTTTTCCTTCCCACAGTGAATGGGCGTATGCTGTTTTCTGCAAGGCTGTTTGAAATTTCACAATTCCCATTTTCCAAATATGTCATTAAGCTAGATTGTTGATTTTTTACATATTGTAAAGCTTGGTCAATCTTAGATTTTGCCAATACTCCATTTATATTTAAATCAACCCATGACCCAAAAGTCTCCAATACTGGTTTCTCCAATTTAAGGCGCTCTTCTTTACGATCTTCTGGTGATAAATTTTTTAGTTTCTCTTCGATTTCAAAAAGTTTATTGCAATATGCCAAACCTTGTGTTGGTAATGTTGCTTCTGGACTTTTTATGTCTTTTGGAATAGCATCTGTAAAATATCTTCTAGCATGGCTCCAACAGAGGCATCTAGTAACCCCTTCTATCTTTCCATAACCTTTATAGTCATCTGTATGGAGATATCCATTATATCCATCTAGGAAGTCTGCTGCATTTACACCTGCACGACCAGAACTGTATTCAAAAATCCGAATCTGCTTGCTGCTATGGCTACTTGTTGTGTATACCCACATGTATGATTTTGCGGTATTTTTCTTACCTTCTTCATTCATTACTTGAATGGGAGTTTCATCAGCATGTAGATAATTGTCTTTAAGAAGCTCTTCATGGAGTCTTATGGCTATTTTATGTAACCATTCATCTGATGTTTTAATTATCCAATTGGATAGTGTGCTCCTTTTGATTTCCATTCCGAGATTTTGCCAGTCCTTTTCTTGACGGTATAAAGGAACATGATTAACATATTTCTGGTACATAGTCCACACAACACTAGATGGTGATGCCATGGAATGCTGTAGAAGTTGAGTATCTGCTTTAGCTTGTTTAAGATATGTTCTTTCTTCTTTACGACAGATTCTACATTCACAATTTTCTTCATAGATATGTACAAGTTTCATGATTGCAGGGATATATTCAATTTCACTACGCATATACTTCTTTCCTGCATAGTGTAAATTATCTCCATCAATTTTACAGATTTTATCTCCTTCAATACTCTATCTTCTTCTGGAAGATTAATCAAAGCCTTTTCTCTTGAATATCCTTTACGAGTTTTCTTCTTTGTAATTACAGGCTCTTCTTCGTATGGATTTGCTTCTACTTCCGCTTCATCAAACTGACCATATTCAACTCCTTCGATAACAATTTGACCTGTTAGGGACACAAGAGGACGTTTCTCTTGTGTCATTTGAATCAAGTCAATAGTGAAACTACATATTACTTCTTTTCCAGATAAATCAAAAGGGCAATTTTGATAATACAAAAATTAACACACAATAACCGTCCCCTTGTGTTCAAAAAATAGGCTAAGTCTATAGGTCTTAAGAAACCTAAGGCTTAGCCTATTTAATCATTAATCAAATATTTGTTACTGAAATATATTACTTCTTTGTATGCTTTTTGTTAAGCTTTAAGACAATATTTTTCTGTTCTGCAACAGTTTGAAAAACTGTTACTGCAACACTTGCTTTTTCTTTTAGCGTTAAATTTTCATATGCGGTCTTGGAATTGATTTGTTCTATAATATTTTTCAGATCATGCAAATCTAAAAGGTTTACAGCTATACCAAAAAAGCTTTTTCGACGTCCATCGTTATAGTTTGCGAGCAAATGTTTTAGTATCTCAGCTTTTTCTATTAATTCAGAATTATATTGCTCTGTACCTATCTTCTGCGCTTTTTTCATATCTTTAAGCTGATTGCGGTGGGTAATAAAAGAGTCAAATTCATCTATGCCTTTATATTTTTCACAAGGATATTCATGGCAAAGATAGCAGTATTCAATGTTTCCGTGCTGTAAACTGCACCTGGCAATAGCACAACCCTGATTACCTGCACCTCCACCACAACCCGGGCAGTAATTATCCAATTTCATAGTACAAAGTTCGCAATTCAAACCGCATAATGAAAACATTAGGTCTTTTCTTTGAAAGTTTTTCATACTTATCCTCCTTACATGGGATATAAGTTCTCTTTAATATAGAGAAAGAAATTCATTTGTTTGCCACCTTATTTCTTCTTGTCGCCATAATACGTCATCAGAATTATACTCTCCGCCGTAGAATGTTACCAATCACATTTCGCTACTCTCGTGTTCTTGGACATTCCTGATATGAGACGTACATCTGCTTCTTCAGGATATGTATTTCATTTCAGTTCATGGAAACCCCTTTCAATTCTTGCAATGTCATATTTTCAATCATTTTTTTATTTATCAATAAAACAGATGATATTATATTGGAAGAAAATCAGAAACCAGATTATTGCATCGTAGGAATGGATTATAATGATAAAAGTTATATAAACTATTAACAGTAGATATAGTTTATACTAACTTTATAATTTGCTAACTATTATCTTAATTTATTCTATCTTTTTGCTAAGTCCTGCCCATCTAATTCTCTATCCCTTACAGATGCACTGGCCAATGCAATTAATGAACCTAGTGAAATAGCTCTTAATACAATAATTAATATGTTGATTTTACTCATTGTAGCATCATGTACTTTTATAATATTATCCAATATTCTTGTTGGTGTACCTACAAACAATAACCCTATTATATTATTATTTTTATCTTTTATCGGTTGATAAGCCGTATAATAGCTTTCACCTAGTATTTCTGCCTCCCCTATATATAACTCTCCATTCATTACTGTTTGATATGCATTATGGTCAGTACCTAAGAATGTACCTATTGCCCTTTCGTTTTCCTCAGACATAATATTTGTTGAAATTCTTTTAAAGTCATCGTTAACTTTAACAAAAATAGAAGACTTATCTCCTAAATCTTCTAATACAGTATCTACCACTCCAAATCTACCTTCTATACTGTTACCATCACTATCAAGTAAAGTTCCATCTCCTTGAGTTAATGTACCATAAGAGTTATTGATATATTTCATTGTTAAATTTATATTATTTTCAACATTCTTTTTTAACAATTGATTTTTAATATTATCCATTTCTTTGGTGCTGTATGAAAATCCTAATAAACCTACAATCAAGCTAGCTAACAAGGCTATCATCCCACAATATGCTATTAATTTTGTTTTATTAATCTTCATAAATTGCTCCCTCCGTTTTACCATTTGCACTTCAGACTTTATATAACAAAGATTTAGCTCTCAGACTATTCATCTATCCCTACAAATACCTTCTTAAAGCCCAGCCATGCAAAACATGATATAGCGGCTATTGTACCGAGCCTTCCACCAATACCTGCATATGCACTTCTAGCTGCTATAAACAATATTCCTGTCATTAAAGATATTACAGCCATTTCCAAAAGATTTAATGCATTTTCAACGGAAATCATTCCAGCATAAGAAGAACAGGCTGCAGCTGTTGCCAATACACCACCCATTAAAGGAAAAAAATAGGGAAGCATAAGCCCCGACACCAAAGTTATGATGGCTGAAGCAATAACCGCTCCTCTCTTTAAAATATTGGATACTATATAAGTAGCCATGCCTGCAGCTATTGATATTATTAAAATAATCACTTCCTCCATGTAATACCTCCTAACTAAAAATTCTCATTATTGCTTTCGTAATTATTGTAGACAATGCTGCGGTAGTTCCACCTTTTCCACCGATGCCTGCATAAATTTCCGCAGTAGCTAAAAGAATTAGTCCTACTATCAAACTTCCTAGTGCAGCTGCTGCCATAGAAGGTATTACTGCCAATGAACTCATCCCAACAAAGGATGATGTATATGTTATACCAGCCAAGTCGTTTGGAAGAAATATAGCAGCCATTACACCTACTAATCCATTAGCAATAACTGCTCCGTATCCCATTTTATGATTTATAAACCATGTTAAAGTAACCCCTATAAATGAACATATCAGAACATATAAATTTCTTTTATTAACCCTACTTTTGTCGTCTCTTTCTATCAATTTTCTAAAGTGATCCGCTAAACTTATAGCAAAGAAACATCCAAAAATTATTAAAATTTCTGTCTTATAAAAGTTTTCTTCATTAGCTGCTGTTGAGATAATCAATCCCCCTCCAGTTGCAATAAAAGCTATTAATCCTAATAACCTTGTTCTCGTTTTATCAAATAACTTTCTATTCATTTTATTGCTACCAAAGATTTATAAAAATCTATAATTTGAACATTTTTGTAATGTCTCTATTCCTTGGTAACTCCCTCCCTTTTTATTTGTTTTATATTTTTTAAACATATTTGTTGAATGATTATCAAGTGCAGTTATGCTACATACCTTTAGTTTAATTTATATTCATTTAGAAAGCAATATTGAATTGGATTTACTCAATAGATTTCTATCCTTGCTGTGCTTCATTTACTACTTTAGCGGTCAATTGCACGCAATAAAACTTCAAGCAGCTCCAATAGAACCACTATTAATCATTGAACTCTTTATTTCTAATGAATACACAAAAATACACCTTAGTAAAGATATCTATCTTTCTAAGGTGTATTTAAAATCATTAATATTATTCTATATTGCATCCATTATAGCAATTTCTCTTCTATATTGTTCAAGTTCACGTTGATTTCCATAGATAAAATGTCCTTTAATAATTTCTTCCCAAATTGGTTTATCTACAGAGTAATCATGAACTGACGGATCATAAACAATTAGCTTTTTATTCTTTTCTATTTCTGGATCTGGCTGTGGTACTGCTGATAGTAAAGCTCTTGTATATGGATGTAAAGGATGTCTAAATAATTCTTCAGATTCTGCTAACTCCACTATTCTACCTTTACTTATAACTGCGATTCTATCAGATATAAAACGTACTACAGATAAATCATGAGAAATAAATAAATATGTTAATTCTTTATCTTTTTTAAGTTCATTTAGTAAATTAAGAACCTGTGCACGAATAGAAACATCTAATGCTGATATGGGTTCATCTGCTACTATAAACTCCGGTTCCATAACTAATGCCCTTGCTATACCAATACGTTGCCTTTGACCACCTGAAAATTCATGTGGAAATCGAGAAGCAAACTCTGGCAAAAGACCTACTTCAAGTAATGCTTTTTGAACCTTTTCTGCCCGATCTTTATCATCCTTATATAGACGAAAATTTAATAATCCTTCTGATATTATATATTCAACTTTTGCTCTTTCATTTAGAGAAGCCATAGGATCTTGAAATATCATCTGACATTTTCTGATAACTTCTTCATCTAATTCTTTAGAAATTTTGCCATTTATCTTTTGCCCTTTAAAATAAATCTCACCTGATGATGTTGGATTTAATCTTAATATAGCACGACCTATGGTAGTTTTTCCAGAGCCTGACTCCCCTACTAAGGAAAAAGTTTCACCTTTATAAATATGAAAGTTAACATCATCTACTGCTACAAATTTCTTTTTCCCTTTTCCAAATGTTATCTGCAAATCTTTTAATTCAATTAATTTTTCTCTTTCTGTCATCCTTTAACTCCTCCCTATATTATGGCTATGAGCACGTAATCTTTGAATAGTCTCTGGCTGTTCTATCCTTGGAGATCTTGGATCTAAATACCAAGTTTTTGCCTTGTGAGTCTCGGATACACTAAAGAATGGTGGTTCCTTTACAAAATCTATTGCTAATGCTCTTTTATTACGAGGAGCAAATGCATCACCTTTTATTTCATGGAATAAATTTGGTGGAGTTCCCTCTATAGATGGCAATGCTTCGCCTTTTACAGTTAACTGAGGTAGTGATGACAATAACGCCCAAGTATATGGATGCCATGCATTATAAAATATTTCATTTATAAGTCCATATTCTACTATCTGACCAGCATACATAACTGCTACACGTTCAGCTACATTGGCTACAACGCCTAAATCATGAGTTATATATATAACTGTCATATTGAATTCTCTTTGTAAACTACGAATTAAATCTAATATCTGAGCTTGAATTGTAACATCTAAAGCCGTTGTTGGCTCATCACAAATTAATATTTGGGGAAGACAAGCTACTGCTATGGCAATAACTACACGCTGTCTCATACCACCTGAAAATTCATGTGGATACTGATTATAACGACGTTCTGGATCATCAATTCCTACCTTCTCCAACATATTAATTGCAATCTTTTTAGCATCTTCTCCCCTTAAACCTTGATGCAACTCTATACTTTCCTGAATCTGCTTTCCTACAACCTTTAATGGATTAAGGGAAGTCATAGGATCTTGCATTACCATAGCTATCTCTTTACCTCTAATATTAAGCCATTCTTTCTCTGTCTTATATTTTGAAATATCTTCTCCTTTGTACATAATAGATCCATTGGTAATACTACCATTGGCATCTAACATACCTACAAAAGATTTTGTAAATACGGATTTTCCCGAACCTGATTCTCCTACAATTGCTAATGTTTCACCCTCATATAAATCTAGAGAACAGTTACGGATTGCTTTTAATTTTTGTCCACGTAAACTAAATTGAATCTCAACATCTTTTACGGATAAAATTAGTTTTTTTGCCATTGATTCTTCCTCCTGTTCTTAAATTTATACATGATTTCTTGGATCTGCTGCATCAGAAAACGCATTTCCTAAAAGATAGAATGTTATAGAAATAATAGATACAATAGCTGCTGGGAATGCCAATAAATATGGATAATCCAAGAAGAATGTTCTAGCATTTCTAAGTAATATACCTAATGAAGGTGTATTTATATCAAGCCCGAGTCCCAAGTATGATAACATTGATTCTGTGGCAATTGTTTGTGGTATTGACAATGCCAATCTTAGTATAATAACACTTATTAATTGTGGCAGAATATTTTTTAATAAAATTCTCCATGTAGGTGTACCTAATGATCTAGATGCAAGATTATACTCTCTATCTCTATGAATCATAACTAGGTTCCGTACGTTTCTTGCCATTACTAACCAACCAAATGCAATAAGAGAACATGCCATAATCCAAAAGCCTTGTCCTACCATAAGTGCAATTAAGGTTAAATATATTATATTTGGAACATTGTTTATTAGATTATACAACTCTGTAAAAAATCTATCTAATTTTCTAACATATCCCCATAGGCAGCCAATAATAACACCTAATATACACTCTCCTAAGCCAACTATTAAAGCTAGTTTAATAGATATCTGAGAAGCATACCAAACTTGAGACCAATAGTCACGGCCTAAGTTATCTGTCCCAAACCAATACTCAGAGTTTGGGCTAAAAAATCCTTTTGTAGTATCTGGAACTAAGGATGCATAATCATATTTGCCTATTCTTAAAGCTATAAAAGAAAATATTACCAATGCAAAAAATATAAAACTTAAAATTACTGCTGATTTTTTCTTTAAAAAGTTCTGAAATACAGACTTCCAATAGGAATAATCTGAATATCCAATTTTTTCTGCAGCTTCCGGAGAATACTCTACAAAGTGAAAAAGCTCATCTTCATTTATTATTTCTTCTTCTAATGTTTTAATATGAGCAGTCATTATCTAGAACCTCCTTCACTGGTAAGTGTAATTCTTGGGTCAATTAACATCATAAGTATATCTCCAAAAAATACACCTAATATACCTAGAGTTGCATATAAAATAGTTACTGTCTGGACAACATTTAAGTCATATCTAGTTATTGAATCAATTAATAAAGGACCCATCCCTGGTATAGAGAAAAAACGCTCCACAAGGATTGAACCGCCTACGGTTGTTAGAAATGACATTGGCAAATACTGTGCCAATGGTACAAATGCATTTCTAAGTATATGTTTGCCCATTATTTTTCTAGTAGACATTCCTTTTATTCTTGCTAGTTTTATATAATCTTTATTTATTTCATCTACCATATACCTTCTAGTCCATAGTGCCCACCATGCAATACTACTTATACATAAACATATAACTGGTAATATACTTGATGGTCCTGGATTTCTTGTAGAATACATCGATGGTAATTTTAATAGTCTTGTACCAAATATTAAGATCAATGAATATGATACCAATGGCGGCACCGCATTAGCGAAAATAGTATAGGTTGTACCAATATGATCTCCTAGTTTATCTTTAAACCTTGATTGCATCATACCCATTGTAACTCCAGTAATTAATGAAATACCTAGTGCCATTATTCCTAGTTTCATAGATATAGCAAATCTATCAGATATGATTTTAACTACAGGTACACCATTTTGAATTCTTCGGGATTCCCCAAAATCAAAACGAACTAATTTCCCATAAAAATCGACTAATTGTTTTGGTATAGGATCTAGTAATCCTGCAGCTAATAATTGTTCATTTTTCTGTTCTTCTGTAAACTTCATCAACTGTTCTTCAGTAAAATAATAATCCGTTGGAAGCATTCTCATAAGCAAAAATACTATTGTTGCTATTAGTAAGACTGTTACAATAGATTGTAACAGTCTTTTAGCACTATATTTAACCATATATAGTCACCGTCCTATTTCTTACCTGCATTATGTGCATCTTGAAGAGCTGCAGCTTCTTCTGTAGTGTATCCATCAGAATTTGTTCTGATATTTTTAAATTTTTCATTTTGTATACCAAACATGGCATTCATTTTACTAGTGTTGTCATATTTAGCCAATGCAACCATCTGCTGATACATAGCTGGTACAGCAAATGCATTTTCTAGCATGTATGCTTCTGCCTTTGCATAAGCCTTATAACGAGCATCTAGATCAGTGGTTATAGCATCTGCTGCTTCTACTAATTTAGTAAATTCCTTATAAGCTGCAAGTAATTCCTTGTTTGCTTCTGTCTCTTCTGTTATATCATTTATATATGAATAGTTTGCTGAATAATAAGCATTGTCATTGCCATAGGTTTCCTGTCCTAGATAATTTTGTGGATCACCATAGTCTGCACCCCATCCGTTAATTGCTATTGAGTGAAGATGCGGCTGTACAACTTCTTTTCTTATTGATGATACATAAGTTTTTATATTAAATTTAACAAAATCATCTCCCAAGCTCTCTGAGAATATTTGTTTTAATACGTTAGCTGTATCTAAAACAGTTTGGTTACCTGCTGCGATATAATAATCAATTTCTACTGGGAAAGTAACACCTAATGCTGTTAATTCTTCCATAGCTTGTTTCTTTAACGCAGCTGTTTTTGCTTCATCTAGTCTCACCATTTTCTTTCCATTAAGTTCTGGTAAGCCCATTTCTTGTCTAACTAATTCTGTATATTCTGTACCGTCTGAAGTATATACTAAGCCCTTCATGGTATAGAAATTATTCTCTCCTATATATGGGTCTAAGGGATTTTGTCTCTTATAATAATTTTCTAAATTTAATCCATAGTACCAAGTTTGTCTAAATGCTTTATTTGCAATTGCTGTATTCCAATTTGTATCAGGTGTTCCATCTTCTTTATTTTTATTAAAGTTAAAATGGATTTGAAATGAGTACTTAGATAGTACGTCTGGTACTAAATAGTTATAGAATTGGTGATTTTTATCTTTACTTATTGTATTTACTTGACTTTCTGTTAATTGAACATAGTCAATTTCTCCTGATTGATACAATTGATATGCTACATCTAGAGACTCAACCATTTTTATAGTTATTGTATCAAATAAACTTGCTGCTTTGTCCCAATATAATGGATTTTTAGTAAATACTTTTTCATTACCTTGGATATATTGGGTCATTGTATAAGCTCCACTATACCACATGTTTTCATTATTCATAGATCTGACATTGTCTGCTCCACCTAGTTCATCAACCATTTGTTGTGACAATGGATATAGGCAGTTATAAGTTGCTACTGTATCAAAATATGGTTTTTCTGTTATACATTTATAAACTAATTTATTACCGTCTATTTCTAATCCAACTATTTCACGGAACTTTGAACCCGCTTCCGCTGTTAAAGCTTTTGCTTCTTCTGCCGAAAGAGTTTTTGTCCACTCATAATACTCTTCAGCGCCTTTTATCATTTCAATTGGCATTGATGTATTTGATGAATCGTTTTTATGGAAATTAAGAATCCACTCAAGTCCTGTTGCAAAGTCTTCTGCTGTAAGAGCTGCTTTTTCCTCACCATTCATACCTACCCATTTTACGCCATCACGAATTTTAAATGTCCATGTTAATCCGCCATCTTCTGTACCCCATTCTTCTGCTATTCCTGGAACCAATTCACCATATGTATCCACTTCTAGCAATGGATCAAGTAAATTAGTCAAGTTTTCAGAGTCTTCAGCTCTTTGGCTATATAAAATATTGAATGTTTCTAGTTCTCTGGTTTGTACCTTAGATATAACTAAATCCTTAATAGTTTTAGCTGTTTTTGGTTCTTCATTGTTAACAACATCGTTGCTACCATTGTCACTAGTATCAGTAGTCTTTGAACCTCCACTGCCACAAGCACTAAGCATTAAAACTAATACTAAAATCAATGATAATAACTTGAACTTTGACTTTTTCATAATATTTCCCCCTTTTTTTAATAAAAAAGTAACAAAATATAATCATTCATTTTACCATAATTTTGATGTGGATATTTACTATTTGGAAAATAAAAGTTATTGGTAATATTCTGAACATTGATTATACTTTTGAAAATAGTTTATCAAAAACAATCTACATTGTCAATCAGATTTGAAATGGCTTAACACTCTTATAAATGCCAATAAATTACATAACTCCCCCAAAATTCCATATCCACTAATTTAAGTTATTCATAAATATTTGTTTTAATTTTATTAGTTCAGATGTATATTTAATTTCATTTATGATAATTTATATTTTAATTGATAAATTTTATATAATATCCTTATGCTATAAAAAACTAGATAGACATAATCTATCTAGTTTTTTATTTTATATTTTTGAAAACCAACAATCATTTATAAATATATAGCGATTATTGAAGGAATTAAAAAACAAATCCCTGTAAAAATATTAGCTATCATTGCTGATAATATTTCATCCTCTTCTTCAAGCTCGTCACTTGTAACATCTTCTTCTAAAAAGTCAATTATGTTCTTTGATTGATGCCCTGACTTATCTTTTCCCTTGTTACCCTTCCTTGCCATGCCAATACTAATTCCATCTAACTTTAGATAGCTAAACCATGCCATAGTTAATAGAACAACTCCCACAAAAAAGAATGCTTTTTCAACCATTATGTATGTTTCATTCTTATTTGTAAAATGATTCCAAAGTAGTGAAAAAGTAATTCCTAAAAATGCCCTTGATGTAATCTTATATATAGTTGGCTGTATCAAATATGAATACATCCTTAATAATTTTTTCATTTTGAAAACCCTTTCCAATTGCTAATTATTTATAATAATATATAATTACTTTTACAACATTAATGCAACTTAGAACAACCTGTAGATAGTGTAAAATTACTGTAGAAAAAAACAATTAGAATTTTTCCTTGTTTCATGGACTTGGCTAATATACTAATGTTGTTTGCTAATACTACTAGATTTATTCTTAGTTGCATCATGTAGACTAACTTTTCAATAGTCTTACCACACACTCAACGTGAGGAGTTCTCGGGAACTGATCCATACATTTAACCTTCTCTATTTTATATCCTCTTTCAATAAATACCTTTAAATCCCTTACTAAAGTAACTGGATTACAAGATACATATACGAATACTTCTGGATTAAAATCTATAATCTTATTTATAGCCTTTGGATGAATTCCATCTCTTGGTGGATCTATAACTATTAAATCTGGTTTTTCCTTTAGTTCATCTACAGCCTTTAGTACATCCCCAGCTATAAATTCTACATTATCTAAATTATTTAGCTTTGCATTTTCACAAGCTTTCTCTACTGCTTCTTCTACTATCTCAATACCGATTACCTTTTTCGCCACAGGCGCCATTATTTGCGCAATAGTACCTGTGCCTGAATATAAGTCAAAAACTATTTTATCATCTATATCTCCTGCAAATTCCCTTACCATAGAATATAATTTCTCAGCACCAAAGGTATTGGTCTGGAAGAAAGAGAATGGCGATATCTTAAATTTCAATCCCAACATTTCTTCAATGATATAATCCTTACCATATAGTAAATCAAGTTTA
This sequence comes from uncultured Tissierella sp., assembly GCF_902479755.1. Taxonomy (NCBI): domain Bacteria; kingdom Bacillati; phylum Bacillota; class Tissierellia; order Tissierellales; family Tissierellaceae; genus Tissierella; species uncultured Tissierella sp. Next base: position 19,463 of record NZ_CABSQO010000034.1, read on the forward strand.
TCTGCCTTTACTACATCAGATAAACTGTCATTAGTAGTATGAAAAATTCCTGTTATCTTACCTACAGTCGAAAGATTGATTAGTCTATCTATAAATCCTTCCTTATCTAATTCTCCCTGACTAGATGTTACTAGATTTACAAGTATTTCTCCCGTAGATAAAGCCTTTCTAACTACCAAATGTCTTAAAAATCCTGAGTGGGATCTTTTATTATAATAAGTTGTATTTAATTCTTGAAAATAGTTAAGAACTGCTGCAAGTATTGTGGTAAAATCATTGTCTACTATATTACAATTTCCCACATTAACTACTTCATAAAATCTGCCCTTACGATGAAGTCCTAATGCTAATAGACCATCCTTTTCTTCATCACCAAAGGTATATTCCATTTTATTTCTATATCCGCCAACTACTGGACTTTTCTCTATTCCTAAGAAATTAATATCTAGTCCCTCTTGTTCAAATAAGGCTTTTACTTGCCTTTCTTTTAATTTTAATTCGTTTTCATAGGATAATGACTGATAAGTACAGCCACCACAGAATCCAAAATGAGGACAGGATATTTCAGTCTCAAGCGGAGATTTTTCAAGTACATTTACTAGTTTAGCCTCAATATAGCCTTTTCTCTTTCTACTTACCCTCGCCTGTACCTTTTGCCCTTCTATTCCACCTTTAAACTTAATATTATGCTCCTCAAATACAGCTTTACCTTTATTAGGAAAACCTACTTCTTTTATCTCAAATTCAATTAAATCATTTTTCTTTACCATAATCCACCTACCATTAAATAATATCTATCTTTTTATTGATAGAACAATTATACAGAAAAGCCATAGTATTTACAAGTATCATAAGGTTGTGCTCATAAATGCTCTTCTATTCAAATTATAATTCAATCTATAATGTATATTCTATCTATTATAGCTTAACCTTCATTGTTATTTTTAATAAAAACATAAGTATTCTCATTAGATAACTCATGCTTAAAAATGTAGCCAAGTCTATCAAAATCTTTTATCTCCTCTACATTTTTAATTCGTTTTTCTGCCATAAAGCGTACCATTTCTCCCCTTGCCATTTTAGCAAAGGTTCCTTTTTCAACTACCTTGCCATTAATTAGTTCACCAAATACACAGGTAATAAATTTCATTCCTTCATCTAAGTAATTGAATATACATTTGCTATACTCCTTTGATGCCAGATTTACAATACACTTACTTTGTGAAAAAAGTTTTTTAGCAAGTTTATCGTTCCAGAATTGGTATAGTGAATTAAAATGCCAATCTATAAGTTTAGCCTGCATTTCCAGCCTATATGGAACAACACCATCAAAGGGACGTAATATTCCGTAAAACCCAGATAGAATACGTAAATGCTCATCTATGTATTCTAGTTCCCCTTCTTCAAATACTCCGGGAGCCATATACTGGTATTGAATTCCCTCATAGGATAGAATGGCAGGTGTCAGATTTCTATGTAAATCCATATTTCTAATACGCTCATAATTAAGCATTGCAATTTTATCATTGCATTTCCATATTGATTTCACTTCTTTATAGTTTAGTCCCTGTAAATAGGTAAGCAGGATTTCTGCATCCTTTATAAATTCTGGAATATGACGATGCCCAAGGTCATCAGAATCTATTCTCATCTTTTTAGCAGGTGAAATAATAATTCTCATAGCTTCCTCTTCTCCACAGTTATTTTTTCTTTCTTCCATTGGATGTTTCATATTTTTACAATTGAGTATTGTCACATACTCCATATAGCCTTATTATACCTCTATCTCAATAATAAAAACTCCAGATGTTATATAACTCCAATATCCTTCTTATAAATTCAATTCTCTTCCATTTTACTATATTTTCACCTAATAGTGGAACAGCCTATCCAAATTTATTATATTAATATAGTGTATGTTCTAATTTAATCTCAATTAAATGGATCCAATATATAAGGAATATATACAAGAATCTGGACAATATCTTACACAACAGCATAGAAATGTTATTTTAGTTATATAGAGTATGGTATATAATATGATTAAAATAGCTCTGTATCGGATAGGGGGGAATAAAAATGAAAAGAATATTATTAGTAGAAGATGATAAACTACTAAATCAAACCTTAGCCTACCATTTAACGGCAGAAGGATATGAAGTTATCTCTTCCCATAATATAAAGTCTACAGAAGATTATCTCTCAAAAGATGGTTTTGATTTGATTATACTAGACATAAACCTTCCTGACGGAAGTGGTTTTGAATTATGTAAAATATGGAGAGGTAAAATAACAACTCCTATTATATTTTTAACTGCGAATGATATGGAAAGTGATATGCTAAAGGGCTATGAATTAGGAGGAGAAGATTATATCACGAAGCCATTTCATGTTAGTGTTTTTCTTAAGAAAATAGGAATCTTATTAAAGAATACTGATAAAAAAAATACAGAACATATCTATGATGATGGAAACTTATTATTAAATTTCACAAATAGAACCGCTAAGTTACAAGGAGAAAATCTTGAATTGACTACTGGAGAATTTAATCTATTATATTTATTTGTTATCAATTATAAAATGGTTCTTACAAGAAATCTATTGTTAGAAAAGCTTTGGGATAATAATGAAAAATATGTTGACGAAAATGCCTTGACTATGATGATTAGTCGAATTAGGACAAAGATTGAGACCAAAGATAAAAAATATATTAAAACAATCTATGGAATTGGTTATCAATGGATAGGAGATGCCTATGAAGAATAGGAATTTTTCTACAATACTCAGTGTCATTATCATAGGAGTTATATATCATATTTTTTTAATTTCCTATTTTTATAATATTAAACTATTATTATTCTCCTTGATTACTTATTTTACTATTATGTTGATTTTTTATCGCAGCACACAAAAATCTGTTAATCAGTATATGAAATTCATCAGTTCCTTCAATGATTCACTAAGCCATCTAATCAATCGGGATTATAAAAAATTAAATGAGCTACAGACTTTACATGAAACCTTTGATTCAAAAGTTAATAAAAAGATAATACGATTATGGGAGATTTGGCAGGATGAATCCCTACGAGGAATAAAAGAAAAAAAGAACTTACAAAGTCTAATTTCAGATGTTTCTCATCAGGTAAAAACACCTATGACCAATTTAAAAATGCTACAAACAGCTTTAGAAAATGAAAGAATATCCAAAGAACATAAGGATCAACTATTAAAATCTATGGAAGGACAGCTAGATAAAATAGGTTTTTTATTAGAATCTATGATTAAATCATCAAGACTAGAAACAGGTTTAATCCAATTAAATAAAACCTCCTACAATTTATTTGATACAATTGTAGAAGCTATATCTGGTATTACAGTAAAAGCAGCAAGAAAAAACATAGAAATTCTTGTGAGTTGTCCAGAAAATTATATTTTACCACATGATAAAAAATGGACGGCAGAAGCACTATTTAATATATTAGAAAACGCAATAAAGTATTCGCCAGAGAATACCAAAATGGAAATTAAAGTATACAGATGGGAAATGTATACAAAAATTGATGTCCTAGATGAAGGTATAGGTATATCAGAAGAATATTTCGGAAAAATATTTCAAAGATTTTTTAGGGGAGAAAATGGTTGTGATGAAGAAGGAGTTGGAATTGGGTTGTATCTATCACGAGAAATCATTCAGAGACAAGGCGGCTATATAAAAGTATCTTCTACTCTAGGAGAAGGCTCTACTTTTTCTATCTTTTTACCAAATGAGTTATAAAGATTATATTCAATACCAATTCTAACAGAAAAGTTAGTATTGGTATTGTTTTTTTTAATAAAAAATATTTTTTGTTATATTTCTGTTATATTTACTTGATAGAGTTAGATTAAGAAAAGGAGGAATACAGATATGGATATATTAGAAACCATTGACTTAAAAAAGTATTATGGAAAAGAGTCTAACCTTGTAAAAGCCATAGACGGAGTGAATATAAGAATAGAAAAAGGCGAATTTGTCGCTATTGTTGGAACCTCCGGATCAGGGAAATCAACTTTATTAAATATGTTGGGTGGTTTAGATAATCCTACATCTGGCAAAGTTATTGTAACTGGCAAGGATATTTCTAAGTTCTCAGATGAAGAATTAACTATTTTTAGAAGAAGAAATGTAGGATTTGTTTTTCAAAATTATAATTTAGTACCTATACTAAATCTTTATGAAAATATTGTTCTACCATTAGATCTAGATGGAGAAACAATCGACGGAAAATACATAGGCGAAATAATTGAATTGTTACATCTAGAAGAGAAAAAACGAAGATTTCCTAATTATTTATCAGGAGGAGAGCAACAAAGAGGAGCAATAGCAAGAGCCTTAGCAACCAAACCATCCATTATTTTAGCAGATGAACCCACTGGAAATCTAGATAGCAAAACCAGTGCAGAGGTATTAGGATTACTAAAAAAGACAAGTGAACAATTTAATCAAACTATTGTAATGATCACTCATAATAATGAAATTGCCCAATTGGCTGATCGTATTATCCGAATTGAAGACGGAAGAATTTCTAATCAATAGGAGGTAGGACAATGATATCAAATAATAATCGAGCAGTCATAGGAAAATTGGCTAATAGAAATATCAAATTTAATAGAACAAGGAATATTTTTATTCTGATAACTATTATTTTATCTGTTTCATTATTAGGAGTTATGTCTCTTACCCAATCAGCAAGAGAACAAAAAATTAAAAGGCAGCTAGATATGGTACAGCATGTTATGTATGAAGATGTTAATGAGGAGCAGATTGAAAAATTAAAAGCCTCTGATGAAATAGATTTTTTGACTCTGGCAAAGTTTGGTAAGAGCTTTAAAATACAGGCTAAAATGATTCATCCAATTTATTTTGAAAAAGATACAAAGAATATAAAGACACCAGCAATAATACAGGGGAGTTATCCTGAAAAATTAAATGAAATCGCAGTATATAAACCTATGTTAAAGTTATTTCACAATGTAAAAAATATTGGGGATACTATACGGATAAAATTTTTGGATGGACGAGAAGAAGAATTTAACATAAGTGGGTTTATTGAAGGAAATGAGAATTCCAATATCTTTCAAGTCTTATTTTCTAAGGAGTATTCTGAAAGTGGAGAACAGTTGAAAGATGTCCCTTACACAGTTCTTTGTAAAATAAAAAATGCAGATAGAATGTCAGAAAATGAGTTTTTGGATACAGTAAGAAGAATTGGAAGATATGCAGGGATTGAAAGAAAAAACATTAATCCACATAACGCCTTCGCCAATTCATTATCCCTTTCAAAACAAAATGCTTTATTTATTATAGGACTATCTATAGGAATTCTATTCGTTAGTATATTGGTGGTTTATAATGTATTTTATATTTCAGTTTTAGAAAATATTCAAAGATTTGGTCAGCTTAGAACCATAGGAACTTCTAAAAAACAGATTAGAGTAATCGTAAGAAGAGAAGGAAAAATTATGTTTTCTAAGGGTACTCCAGTAGGATTGTTAATATCTTGGATTGTTTCATATTTGATTAATCCAGATGGTTGGAGTTGGACATATACCATTATTCTTAGCTTAATTGTGGCAATTGCTGAATATATCACTATTATTATATCTATTAGAAAACCAGCTAAAATAGCTTCTTCTATCTCTCCTGTGGAAGCATCAAGATTTTCTGGCAATAAACATAATGGAGTAAAAGAAACAAAGAATTTGCACAGAAAGCTATCTCCATATTCTATGGCACAAATAAGTCTAAAAAGAAATAAGAATAAATCTTTCTTGACATTGGTTTCTCTCGGAGTAGGCGGAGTACTATTTATTATGGGTTCAACACTAATAGTATCAACTTCTCTAGAAGAATATTCAAGACAAGGGTTATATGAATTTGGGGAATATATTATTTCCTTTGATTATAATACAGTACAAACTATGGATAAAGGCGTAACAGGCGTTCAATTAGATAATCCAATAGATAAAGAATTGATACAAGAAATAAATAAACTACCAGAGGTTAATAAAGTCATAGAATTTCATCGAACCTCCGTAAAATTTGACTATAAAGACGCAATCAATGTAGGAGATCATTTCTCAGCATTTACTAAAGAAGATATAGATACAATAAATAAAACATTGGCAGAAGGAAGATTTGACTATAATGAAATGATAAAAAATGATGAAATCCTTATTGTATATAATAAAGTTGCAGAAGAAATCTATGGTTGGAAATTTGAAATCGGAGATAAAGTTAATTTTAGATATTTTGATGGAAAAAAAGAAGTTGAAAAATCATTTAAGATTGCAGGTTCTATAGAGAAACCTAGCAATGTGACACATCACTCTGGTTGGTTTTTGCTGCCAGTAGAAAAACTAGAATTATTATTCCCAGATCTCAATACAATAGATACATTGGTAGTATCTATTAATGATTTTGAAACTGAAGGAGACAAAGTAGAAGAGAATCTTCATAAGTTAATAGATAAAAACCCTTTACTAGAGATGCATACATTAAGACAAAATCTAATAGAAGATAAGGAGTCATTTGATTTATTATATAAATCAATGATAGGATTAAGTGGATTCGTCATTTTATTCAGTTTAATTAATCTAGTAAATACAATAATAACCAATATTATTTCAAGGAAAAAAGAATTTGCAATGCTTCAAGCCATTGGTCTAAGTAATAAACAATTAGTAAAAATGATTCAATTTGAAGGATTAAGTTTATCTTTTGGAAATTTAATAATCACTTTGATATTCGGTAGTACACTAGGTTACGGGTTAATAGAAGTCTTACAGCATGTTGGTGCAACCTATCTTCATTACCGTTTTCCAATATATTACTTTATGGTGTACATTATAATCATCATTATAGTTCCGCTTATTGTTTCCAGCATTTTAGTAAGATTATTTCAAAAGGAAAGTCTTGTTTCAAGGCTGCGACATGTTGATTAGCAAATATTAACTATATGAAAGGATTCTAGGAGATTTTTAATCACCAAAATCTCTCTAGAATCCTTTTCATAGCTATATCATTCCTTATATTTTTAGCTCCTAACCATTCATTGGGAAATAAAGATTTATATTCTTTAGTGCCGTATCTATCATCTATAAGTAGAATAGCTCCTCTATCTTCAGGAGATCTAATTACTCTACCTGCAGCTTGTAGTACTTTATTCATACCAGGATATACATAGGCATATTCATATCCTTCACCTAGATTGTGAGTAAAATAATCTTTAATTATATTTCTTTCAAAGCAAATTTGTGGCAGACCAACACCTACTATTATAGCTCCTATAAGCTTTTCACCTGTTAAATCTATGCCCTCTGAGAATATTCCGCCCATTACTGCAAAGGCAATAAGATCATTTCCTTCTTCAAATTTCAGCAAAAATTCTTCCTTTTCAACTTCTGACATATTGCCATCTTGGATAATTATATTTATATCTTGATTTCTATCCATCATCAAATTATATACATTAGTCATATAAGCATAGGAAGGAAAAAATACAAAATAATTGCCTCTCTTAGCGTCGATAAAGGATTCTATACATCTTACAATATCTATATAAGTTTTTTCTCTATCCTTATATCTTGTAGAGATGCTGTCAGCAACCATAAGACATAGATTTTCCCTTGGGAAAGGTGAGCTAAGCTTTATATTATAGTCTCCATCTTTACCTCCAAGCAGATCCATATGATAATCTAGAGGAGTTAAGGTAGCTGAAAAAAGTATACTGCTCCTCCCTCTAGACAATGCTTCTTTTAAAAGATACGATGGATCAATGCAATATAGCTTTAATACTAAATCCTTAGATGATTCCTTGACATATGTTACATAATGGCTATCATAGAACTCTGAAATCTTATTAAAAGTTATTAGATTAAAATAGAGTTCCAGAACCTTATCGTATTCTTCATTATTCTTTTCCTCTATAAGCCAAGGTTCAAGAACTGTCATAAGCTTCTTAATTGGATAGTATAAATCGTCTATTCCCTCTCTTTGATAATATTCCCCCTCTATTTCTAAATCCTTCTTCAATTTGTTCAATATACTATTTACCTTATTTAAGCTCTTATAAATAGGAGGATATTTTTCCTTAAATATATCTCTTATATCTAAAAAACTACTTTTACTTATCTCAGCAGAAAACATTTCCCTAGACCTATCTACTAAATTGTGAGCCTCATCTATTAAGAATACATAGTTCTCCATAGGATTTTCAAAAAATCTTTTCAGATATACCTGAGGGTCAAAAACATAGTTATAATCGCATATTATCACATCTGCCCAAAGGCTCACATCTAATATAAATTCAAAGGGACAGACATTATGCTTATTAGCATAAATAATAGCCACATCTCTAGTGATCAAATCTTCATTCTCAAAGATATCCATTATGGCATCATTAACTCTATCATAATGATCTTTGGCAAAAGCACAATCTCTAGGATTACATTTCACTTCATCATTTAAACAAATTTTATCTTTCGCTGTAATTACGACAGTCTTAGCCCTTAGACCTCTTTTTATCATCATTTCCATAGAAGCTATAGGAACTTCTCTAGTTATGGTTTTAGCAGTAAGATAGAATATCTTTGATGTAATTCCTTCTCCAATAGACTTAATTGATGGAAATAAAGTAGACATAGTTTTACCAATACCAGTAGGAGCTTGGGCAAATAAGCTTTTTCTTTCTTCTATGGTCTTATAGGCAGCTACTGCAAGCTCCCTTTGCCCTTTTCTATAGTTATTAAAGGGAAATAACAATCTTTTTATAGAACTATCTCTAGTTTCACTCCAATAAAAAGTAACACTAGCCCACTCAATATATTTATCAGTTAAAGATAAGAAAAATTCTTCCAATTCCTGTTTAGTATATCTCCTCTTAAATATTTTCCTCTCTTCCAATTCTATATGAAAATATGTAAGCTGAATATGTATATGATCCAAACCATTTTGTAGAGAGTAAATATATCCATAACATTTAGCCTGTGCCCAGTGAAGTTCATTATAATTCTCCTCAATATCCTCTAAGTCCTTAGTAGTACTTTTTATTTCATCTATAATAACTTCATCTTCATAGGTAAGTATACCATCAGCACGGCCTTGAAGTTCTATAGTAAAATCATCATAATAAACACTATGCTTTAATGTAACTTCCGGCTCATACTCATAGCCATAAGATTTCTGTACCTTCTGATGGGCTTTAGTGCCTTCTAGTGCTCTTGACATCGACATAAAACTATTATCTATATCTCCTGATCTCAGAACAAATTCAACTAAATTTCTAACGGATACCTTAATTACATTGCTCATATTATATTATCTTCCTCTTACTATTTAATAAATTATCATTATATCTATTATACCAAAAGACACTCATTTTGAGTGTCTTTTATATTAGTTATCTGATTCAATTAAAACATTTTCGTAATTTATTATTCCCAAAGGACTCATCCTAGCCCCTACTATTCCCTTCTTTGAGGCTAATGCTATCTTAGGATGATAGATAAATACCCATGGACAATCATCTACTATAATTCTTTGTATATCCTTATATACTTCCATCTTTCTATTAGGATTTATTATTTCCTTTGCTCTATCCATAAGCTCTATAACTCTAGGATTATTATATCTTGTAAAGTTTGTTTGATTATTATAATTAAACAAAGGCTGTAGATAGTTATCAGGATCTCCTGTATCAGCTATCCATCTACCAATGAATATATGGCATTTTGCAATGGTATCAGGTTTTAGGTAATCTCTAGGAGAAACTTTACTTATTTCAAGCTTAACTCCTAATTCCTCTAAATCTTTAATAACACATTCACTAATTCTATAAAACAAAGCAGACTCAAGTTCATCTCTTATAACTACCTTTATAGGTCCTGATTTATATAATCCTTCTTTATTCAGTATTTCTTTTGCCATTGAAGGATTATATGGGAATTCTGGAAGATATGCATTATCTATAATTTTAGGAGGAATAGGACCTTTAGCTTCTTCTCCTAAATCTCCTAATAAATCGCTGATTATTTTCTTTTTGTTAATTCCCATATTTAAAGCACGTCTTGCTTCCTTACTCTTTGCAAATATGGAATTCCCCTCTAAATTAAATCCAACATAATATGTTCCCATTACATCGTTTAAATCTATGCTAGTATGCGGTACCTTCTTAATCCTTTCAAGATCTTCTTTGCTATTAAAGGTAGCAAAGTCATACTTACCTTCAATAAATCCTTGTACTATATCATCATCTCTATAGTTAACGATGATTTTATCTTGATAAGGAGCACCACCATAATATCCTTGGAAAGCTTTGAGGATACAGTATTCATTAGTTACTTCCTCAAGGATATATGGACCGCAACCAGTCAATTTTCCCTTTTCAGCATCTTCCTTAGCTAAGATACATGCACTAAACTGACCTAGATTTAGTAGGAATCCACTATATGGACTAATCAACTTAATAGAAATTCTATATTTATCTAGTACTTTAACACCTGTTATTTCCTTAGCTCTACCATTGACATAAGCCTCTGCCCCTTCAATATGCTCTAAAAACCAAGTATTGGGAGACTGAAGTTTTGGATTCATCATCATTTCATAGGAATACTTAATATCATTTGCAGTTATTTCTCTCCCATTATGAAACTTTGCCCCTCTTCTCAAACTAAATATCCAAGTAACTCCATCATCTTCCACATACCAGCTTTTTGCTATACCAGGAGAAACCTCACCTGTGGCACCAATATAAAGAAGAGAACCATATATATTAAATAAAACTTGGGCACTGTCTTGATCATTTGATAGCTGAGGATTAAATTCTAATGGTTTGGAGTTTAACGATATATTTAAAACAGTTTCTTGAAAATCTTCTGTTTCAATCTCTTTCAATAATCTATCTGAAACAGCTCTTAGATCTTTAGATACACCTGACAGTATATTCAATGAAGTCTTAGTATATTGAGTATTTAGAGATGCAATATCTACAAGGGATGTAACTTTATTTGAATTGTTAGTCATATCAGCTGTTAAACCAATTACATTTTCTAAACTCTTTGTTTGCTTAGCTATAGCGTTATTTATTTCTTCAGTAACCTTTGTAGTGTTATTGACAGCTCCTATGATTTCATTGAAAACTATCATAGTATTATTAGCAATGTCTGTTCCCTCTTGTATCTTAATCATGCTGTCATTCATTGCCTTAATTGTATTAGCAACTTCATCATTAATCTCTTTAATTACTTCAGCTATTTGATTAGTTGATCTAGCACTATTATCCGCAAGCTTTTTTACTTCATTAGCTACAACAGCAAATCCTCGACCAGCTTCGCCTGCCCTTGCAGCCTCTATAGATGCATTTAATGCAAGTAAATTCGTATTATAGGAAATATTATTTATTACCTTTAGCATTTCATTAATATGCTCTGATTTTTCATTTAGATTGTTTACTACATCTCTAGCATAAATTACAGATTTCTCTATTTCTTTCATTGCGTTAATAGAATTATTCACAGCATCATTGCCAGTATAGGCAATATCCAAGGTATCTGCTGCAATTTGTTTAGAATTCTCTGTGCTAGCGTAAACTTCTTCTGCTAATGCAGAATAATTTCCAATTTCATTTATAACATTATGAATAGAATCCATCTGAACTTCAACATGATCAGCTAAATTGTATGTAATCTCAATTAAATTATCTGTTGCAAAGGCTGTTTCATCAATTTTCATAGCAAGTCTTTCAACTATATGTTTCTGATTTTTCTTTAAGATTCCTGTATCTCTAGAGATTTCTTTTATTTCTACCTCATTATTCTTCCCCATGAGTACAGGTTTCTCTTTTTCCTTTTTCTTCTTTGGAAATCTAAACATCTTATCCCCCCATTAACACTAATAATGTAAGTTGTTATAAATTATACACTAAAGGTATAAATTTGTCTCATTAATATTATTCTACAAAAATTCTTAAATTCCTTCTTTTTAAAGAAATAAATACAAATAGACACCTAAAAATTAGATGTCTATTTATGTGATCTTTAATATTTAAACTTAGCAATGCTTTCTTGCATTTCTTCTGCTAATTTTGATAATGCTTCACTAGCACTTGAAATTTCTTCTATAGAAGCAGTCTGTTCTTCCATAGATGCGGAAGCTTCTTCTGTTGCAGCCGCATTTTCCTGAGATATAGCTGATAGATTTTGTATTATTTCTACAATCTCCTCTTTCTTACCTTCCATCTCTATTCCTGATTGTGCTATAGATTCTATTGCTTCCCTTACATTTTCAATAGCAGAGGCTATTCCTTGGAACCTACTATTAGTCATTTCTACACTTTCAGTTTGAGATTTTAAAATGTTACTGACTGCTTGCATTGTATTAACTGCATATTCTGTTTTATTTGTTAGCTCCCCTATTACTACTGTTATATCTTCAGTAAAGGTATTAGATTCTTCCGCTAGTTTCCTTATTTCTTCTGCAACAACTGCAAAACCCCTTCCTGCTTCTCCTGCTCTTGCTGCTTCTATAGCCGCATTAAGGGCCAATAAATTTGTTTGTCCAGCTATGCTTCTTATCATTTGGCTAGCATTCTTTATCTTTTCTGCACTTTCATTGGTATTTACAATTATCTCATATATTTCAGCGGCAGAATCATTACTAGATTTAGTATTTTCAACAAGTTCTTCTATAATCTCAATGCCCTCATCCTTTAGCCTATTGACTTCATCAGCAGCATTATTTAGATTAATTAAATCCTCTTGATTTTTTTCTATCTCTGCTCCTAATATATTGATTTCTGATGCTCCTCTTTCTGTATCTTTTGCCTGTTCCCCAGCAGCTCTTGCTATCTCATCAATTGTTCTCGCTACTTCTTCAGAAGCTGAGGCTGATTGTTGAGTAATAGCAGTTAATTCCTCCGAGGAAGATGCTACTTGCTGTGAAGTGTCAGCAATACTTTTAATTAAAACTATAAAATTTTTCTGCATAGTTTCCAGAGACCTAGTAATAAGCCCTATTTCGTCTTTTCTGTTTGAATATTTTGTTACATTACCATTTTTATCAAAAGTTAAATCAAAGTTTGATAATCTGTCAATGATTTTAGACACATGCACAATTGGTCCTGTTATGGATTTTGTAATTATTAAAATGAATCCTATTAAAACTATTATTCCTATAATACTGGTAATAACAGCTATAATTGTAGATTCTTTTAATTCTTTAAATATCTCATTACGGGGCATAACTGATATATATGACCATTTTGCACCTGTCGCACCAGTATTTATAGGAACAACCACATAATGTTCTTCTTGTCCTGTTGAGTGAGATATTCTGTCAATATTGGCTTTTTCTCCATTTTCTATAGCTTGCTGAAGTTCTTCATCATTTAATAACTCAAATGCATTTTTACCAAGCAATTCTTTATCCTTATGTCCTAGAATCAATCCCTCTCCCGTAATCAATTGAGCATATCCACTATCATAAAAAGTGACATTAGATATAACCTCTTGTAATCTATCTAATGAAATATCAATTCCTACTACACCAACTACTTTACTATTATAGATAATAGGAGATGTAATAGAAACCAACATAACATCTTCACCCTGTAATCTATAGGTAACTGGTTCTAATACTGCTGGTTGCTTTGAATTCTTAGAAGTCTGATACCAGAGTCCACTGTCATCTGAATTATCGTATGTGCCGTCGCAAGCTTCGAGAGCTACTGCACCATTTCCTCGATTCCAGTTAGGAATAAATCGTCCCGTCTTATCATGTCCCTCTGTATCTATATATTCACTATCTTTTCCATCTAAAGCATTCGGTTCCCAAACTGTCCATACTCCTACTAGATTTGGATTATCCTCTATTGTATTTTTTATAACCTCGTTCATTACAGCCCTATCTGTATTTCCACTTTGTTTCATTCCTTCAAATACCTTTGATAGTGTTGTGACTATTATTAAAGCATTTTCTACTTCATCCTGAGCTACTTCTACATATTTTTCTGTTTCTGCCGTTACATAGTTTATTGAATCTTTTTCTTGCATATTATAGGAACTGATTGTAATAAATCCAATAACTGATACAAATACTATTAATACAATGGATAAAATGCTCACTAACATTTTGATTTTGATGGATTTCACCTTTTTTCCCCTTCCTTTTAATAGACATTCAACATAAGATAGTTAACTTACTAATAAAGTTTCTAATACCACATATTTCTAGTACATATATACCCATCCTCCTTTTACTTTTATAGTTAATTTTAACATATTTCGACATAATTCGACTCTGTCCTTTTATAAATTTTTTCAACAAAAAAACCCTTACTCGAAAAAGTAAAGGTTGACATTATAGCCATCTCTTATTTACTTGCTTTACATTATAATCTCTTTCACTTACTTTGCAATAAGGACATTTTCGAACTCCCAAATCCTTATCTTTTTTAAAGATAACAGGCTTTGAGCAATAAGGACACCAAAGCTCTTTTGCCTTTAGTTTCACTCCCTCTGGAATGCTTATATCAGGATTTTTATTATTTATATTTATTATATCGAACATATCAGTTTGCTTATTCATTTTATCACCTAATTATAATAGATTAACATTAGAACTTATGTTTATTACATTGTACTATGGATGATTCCATTTGTCAAAAAAGAGACATCTAAAAATGAGATATGGATATATTATTTAACATCATAAGGGCAATATTTAAAATTTATCAATAAGAGATATAAAGTTTTATATTTTCATTAAATTACATAGTATGAAATATACTTTAAGTATAAAAATAAGGATAAATAATTTAATTTGAGGTGATTTTTTTGACTAGAAAACCAGTAAACGAAAACGCTATGAAAGCTTTGGCAGAAATGAAATTGGAAATAGCTAATGAATTAGGATATGACCCCAGTAAAGGCAATGCAGCTGGAGGAATGACTAGGAATTTGGCTAAAATGGGTGAAAAACAGTTTGGAGAAGAAGACAGGGATACATTTTACCCTATTTAAATTTAAAATGCTCTTTTCTATAAATCTAGAAAAGAGCATTTTAATTACAGTCTTCTTTCTATAGTCCCATCAGAATATTTAGCAAAGCGAATTTCTTCACTAGAATGTACTGGATCGGTACGATCCCAAGGCCATCCACCAAAGCCAGTTTCCTTATAATCCTCATAAGCTTCTTTTATTTCCTCCATAGTGTTCATAACAAAAGGTCCATAGGTTACAACGGGTTCATCTATTGGTTCTCCTTCAAGCAAAAATAAATGACTTTCTCTGTCTCCATTTCTTATAACTATTCTTTCATCACCTAAAAGCTTAATTCTATTAGATGAATCAATTTCTGTATCATGTATTTTGATAGTCTCTCCATCATAGTAATATAAGTTCCTAGTAATGGTACTAGAGGATGCTGGTATCTCAAATATTGCGTCTGGCTTCATCTTTATTATCCATATGTTCACATTATTATTCTCGTCACTTGCCCAAGATGCTGGTGCTGGCCCTAATGCTCTTATATCATTATATTTACCCGCTATAAGCCTTACTGAACTTTCTCTTCCATTAGAATCAACTTCCTCTATCACAGGAATATCTTCTGCCCAAAGCATTTTATAATGAGGGTCTGTAAATTTATCTTTTTTAGGAAGGTTGAGCCATACTTGAAATAAATGAAGTGGATTATCCTTATCCTTATAAATCAACGGAAACATCTCTGCGTGCTGCAATCCACTTCCAGCAGTCATCCACTGCACATCTCCATCACCATATCTACCACTGGCTCCATGCGAATCAGAATGATCTACAAATCCTTCCAATACAATAGTTACGGTTTCAAAACCTCTATGGGGATGATTGGGAAACCCAGGTATCTTTTTACCATGATACATCCTCCAGCCATCTTTGATTTGGAAATCATTTCCAATATTTCTCCCTAACAAATCAGAATTAGGTGGTCCCAGCTCATCATTTCCCTTAGGATAAGCATCTTTATGATGAGCACAAAATAAAAACGGATTTTCAGTCCCCCACATAAAATCTAATTTTTCAATTTTAAGTATTTGATTTTTGATCATATTATTCCTCCTAATTTATTTTCTCTATTCCACTCAAAATTTATGCTAACTATTAATAACCTTATACCCTTTATTGAAATCTTCTATCCATCTCTCTAAGTTTTCTATATTTCTATATTCAATTTACATTCTTTCATTTAATTACCTAGTATTAATATTTTTTAACTATATAAACTAAAAGTAAATACTAGGTAAACATCTGGAGGAAAAACATATGAGTAAATTATTATATATAAAAGCAAATGCAAAGCCAGAAGGCAAGTCAAGAACATTTAAGATTTCTGATAGTTTTATTGAAGCCTATAAGGAAAGTCATCCTAATGATACAGTCATAACACTTGACTTATATAATGAAGGTATAGACTTTTTATCAATAGATGATATAGATACTATCTTTGGACCTAAAACAAATGAAAACAGATATCATAGAATTCTAAAATATGCATATCAATTTGCTGAAGTAGATAAATATGTAATCGCAGAACCAATGTGGAATTTAAGTATCCCTGCAATTTTGAAGGCCTATATGGATTATGTATGTGTTACTGGAATTACTTTTAAATATACGGAAGAGGGTCCTGTCGGACTATGTACAGGAAAAAGGGCAATTAATATTTCTGCAAGAGGTGGAAATTATTCTGTAGAACCGTTTTCAGCATATGAAATGGGTGATAGATACTTAAGAACAATATTTGGATTTTTCGGCATTACAGACTTCACTACAATAGCTGCTGATGGGTTAGATGTCATGGGTAATGATGTGGATCACATTTTAGAAAAGACAATTAAAGATGCACAAGAAATAGCTAAAAACTTTTAATAACGGTTTCTGATTATCATAATCATAAAAATTTAATGCAAAAACAGATAGTCTATATTATAAGCTATTTAATTCTCAGGCTGTCAATTATCAGCTTTATTAATCTTAATAAAAATATACTTCCAAAGTACATTGCCTAAATTATGTACTCTGGAAGTATATAAAATAATTTCTCAAACTATTCATTCACTACAAAACAATCTATCAAACTTATTCTGTATCCTTTTCTTCCTCTCCTCAGTTTCAGTTTTCTCCACAGTAATAGATACAACATCCCCTTCCTTAGCCTCTATGGGGAGTATGACCTTTGGGATTTCTATTATCTCTCCGTTTTCTAATTCTACTATGGCAAATTCCTCTTCGAATCTATCAATAGTAATTTTCATCCTTATCACCCCTAATCATCAAATCTAAATACTTCATTACCCTTTTTATCATAAAGAACAGCTGGATCACTCTTTGAGTTATTCCAGATATTTTCACTGCCCCAGATAAGATCACCTTGTCTTTCTCCGCTAGTTATGGTAACCGTAGCATTTCCCTTTAGGACATAATCTGGGAATATATATTCCTGATTACCTGTAACAGATAATAGTCTCCATCCCTCTAAATTAATATCTATTGATGAATCATTCTTTATAGTTACAATTTCTCCTACCTTATCAAGTTCACTAATTATCACTTGAGGCTTAGGTGAAGTATCATAGGTAAAAAGTTCTTTATCATTGAAGTTTATAGTCTTACCATCACTTTTCATTATTATTGTTCCTTGTGAATCCGTTCTATATATATCTACTCCTTTTTTAGTCAATCTTTCCAATATCTCTTTGTGGGGATGACCATAGCTATTACCCGTTTCTGAAGAAATAACAGCAGCACTTGGATTAACAGCATCTAAAAAATCTTGAGATGTCGATGTTACACTTCCATGATGACCTACCTTTAATACATCTGATTTCAACAATCTTTTATTATTTGTCAGAATTTCTTTCTCTGATAATTCCTCAGCATCTCCTGTGAATAAAAATGAATTATTTCCATTTATAAGTTTTACAACAACAGAGTAATCATTTAAGCTACTATAATTTTCTCCATTTGGTGCAAGAATAATAAACTCTGCACCATTTAAATCATAACTATTTCCTACTTTAGGCTTTGTAATAGACAAATTCTTTTTACTTATACTATCTAGTACATCTTCGAAGGTCTTAGTTGTAGCGATTGCATTCGGCATAATTACCTTTTCAATCTCAAAGTTATCAATTACATCATCTAAACCGCCAATATGATCTTCATGCGGATGAGTTCCTATTACATATTTTAGCTTATTTATATTTTGATTCTGAAGATAGTTTACAACTAAATCACCATCTGCATTATTCCCTGCATCAATTAACATGGATTCATTTCCTTTTTTTATTAAAATAGAATCTGCTTGCCCTACATCAATAAAATGAACTTCTAGATTCTCATTTGTGACGGCCTTAGATTCAGATTCCATAATATATTCGCAGCCTGCCAATGAAAAAATCATATATATTGCCAATATTACTACAAAAATTCTTTTAATATTTCTCATTCTGCTTCCCTCATTTCTTTATTTTCTGCAATGAATTACTTGATCTATTTCTCTAAATCCTATTCTTTCATATATTTTTCCGGCTTCTAAATTCTCATATTGAAGATACAAATCTTTCCCTTCTTTAAGTAAAGTGCTACATAATAATTGCATACATTCTGTAGCTAATCCTTTACATCTGTAGTTATTATCAGTTGCCACCCCTACAATAATAGCTGCATCCTCTGTTTCAAAATCAGTCTGAGCTACAGAAATTATTTTTCCATCTTCTTCAATACAAACACCACGACCACGATTGCTATTTAATTTTTCCTCCATTACCTCTTTTGAACTAAAGCCTTGGAAAATCTCTTTATATAATTCCACTATTTTATCTAGATCATCTACTGTTATATCTCTTATTTTATGCTGGATTTCATAAGGTTCCATTTTACGGTCCCTATTCAACTTAGATATATAAGCTCCCTCCTTTATAGATGTAAATACCCCTTTATCTAAGAATTTCTCACAATATGATTTTGGACCTATTAATGAATCATATTTCAAAGTAGAGATTATATCAGCAAAACCATCTAAATCAAATTCTTGTGAAGAAAAGAATTGTAAGACTCCAGTATTTCTTCTAAATAACACAGCTATAAGTTCATCGTCTCTATATTCTCCATACATTTTATCATATACTTGCTTTTTACTTGCCAGTCCTAAAAGTATAAAATAATTTCTTGCAATATCCTTTTCCACAAATTTTTTTACAATATGATATTCACTTGAAAGGATTTCTTTAATCATATTTTTCACCATCCTTATATTATATAATAAAAGTAGAACTTTCCTATTCGTTATAAAAAATATAATCATAAAATACATACTCTAAATTATGTACTTTGTGATTATGTTTTCACAAATACTTAGCATATTGTCATAAAGACCAATCCTTAATTTAGAGTATCATAAGGGATAAATTTTATCAATATATGTTTGATTCCTAGTTCATTCACAGTAATTTTCATTAATTTTCCTAGTATGAAATATGCATTTAATATGCAAAATAAGACCAAATAATTTAGTTAGAGGTGATTTTATGGTTAGATTGTCCGATAGAAATGCTAGTATAGCCTTAGATCAGATGAAGACAGAAATAGCAAATGAATTAGATGCTCAATTAATTAGAGCGGAGAAATCAGATGGAATCATGACTAGGGATCTAGTTACAAGGGCAGAAGAACAGCTTGAGAATAAAAATATTTCCAATCCAAGTTAAGTAAATATAGATGTTCCTTTCTAGATTTATAGAAAAGAGCATCTGTTTTTATATCTAATAATTTAATGTAATTGGAGTTAGATAACTAAAAGTTACTGTATTTCTAATAATTCCATATCCTATAGCTATTACAAATCATCAAAATTAGTATAACTTTTACTAATTTAATATATCTGTTACATTTAATTAAATAATAAGCAGCAAGTACCCAAATAATTTACAATGAGTAATATAGAGATTAAAAAGGCTCCTATTTCTTTAAATGTAGTATAATGAATATAGAATAGGTAGTTTAATATAACCACCTATTCTATATCTTTTTTTATATATTATATCTATAAAAGGCATATAAACAAATTAATCTAAATGGTATAATATAATTATAGTTGTTGCGTATTTATAGATAAATGCGAAATAAAATAGATTAAATTAAAAAATAATTCTATTTTCAAAAAAGTTTTTAGAGAGAGGAGGATTATTATGGATATTGGTACTATATTAATTTTTACACCTTTAGCTATATATTGTTTTTATTCTTTTAGAAAGTCAAAATTGGATATATATTTAATGTTTGGGACTTTAAGTTGGTATGGCATATTTTATCCTGGAAAACATAATTTATATCAGTTTCTTCAACAGTCTCTAAAAACAATCGTAAATCTGACAACAATGCTTCTTCTACTTCGAATTTTTATACCCTTATTTATACCGTATTTAAAAAAATCAATTCGAGACTACAAAGAATACAAGGAATATAAAGGATATAAAGAATACAAAGAGTAACATTTATAATTTAAAAAATCATAATAGCTGAACATTCTTTATATTATGTGCAATAAAAGTTTCAAATAAATTTATTAATAAGTTACAGATATAATGGAAAAGAGGAACATACTATACATGTATAATATGCTCCTTCTCTTGTTTTTCAATATTTTATAAAATTAGGTCTTGATAAATTTCTAGGAGTCCTACATATTTAATTAAAGAAATCTTTATCTAATTTTTCAGCTAAATCTTCCCTTAATTTTGTTAATTCTTCTTTGTAGTTTTCAGAGTTATTTTTTGGTGTTCTATCATTTACAAATCTTCCTTTATTTTCAACACCCCAGAATCCAGCTGTATCATCATCCATAACTCTGAAAGCATTCATATATTCATCCCAAGCTTCATCGTTTATTCCTACTCCATCTCCTATATAACCTCTACCACCACCTAGGAATCCTGCATTCATTATGGTATAAATGCTTTTTCCTTTTAGCATTCCTTCTAGTCCCTTATCTGTATCTTGGTATGCAAATTGTTTAGCAAATACAGTTTCCATATATCCTTTAACTATTGATGTTGGAGTATCATGCCAATTTGGGTAACAAAATATAATATAATCTGCTTGTGTTACATATTCTTGTTCTTTTTTTATTTCTGGAGTTGGTTCACCAAAACCATCCTTAGCATAATAGAAATTTTCTAGTGAAAGTACTGGATTAAATTTCATATCATATAAATCTCTTAGTTCAACTTCTACACCTTTTTCCTCAAAATATTTCATAGCTGTGTTAACTAAATCATAGTTTACACTATATTTTCTTGGATCGCCTACTACAAATAATGCTTTCTTTGCATCTCCATCTGTAAAACCTTTTGGCTTATATTCCTCAACTAAATCTTCTGGTACAACTGATGCTGATGTTGTTCCATCGACAGTTGCAGATGTTTCTACGTCTATACTCTTTCCATTTTGTACACTCTCTTTATTCACTATTGGAGCTTGAGTTTTTCCACATCCTGCCATAGTGATAATTAAAGAAAATATCATAGTTGCCATTAATATTCTTTTCTTCATATGTTCCTTGTATGATATAGTCAACGACTAAAATCATACTCTCCTTTCTTTTTTATTAT